>CAZOSU010000218.1:0-5095 GCA_964582515.1 uncultured Acetatifactor sp.
CCGAGAACCAGTCCCAGTGGGTGGCCTGTTCCGGGAAAAGACCGGTGTGCTTGAAGCTGAAGGGTTTTAGGTTGAAGGTCAGCTCCCTGTAACCGATGGACCATTCATTGGGGAGATTAAAAAACTCCCACTCGCCGCCACCCTTGGCGCTGCGGTGATAATGTCCGTTTTTCTTCTTCCAGCCCGGATTATTGTGGGGAGTATTCCAGATGACCTGAGGGTCCGGACGAACCAGCAGGTAATCTCCCCAACGCTCTAATTTTTCTCCATTTGATGTATCTAAAACCTGATAATCCTTCCAGTTATCTGCTATCCACATGTTATAAATTCCTTTCTGATTTGAAAAACTGATTTCATTTGAAGCCATGTCATGAGGCTAATGCACGGAGGTTTCCGGGCATTAGTCTCATGACATCCCTCTTCTATATGATATGTTATCATGAATTTCATTTTTTTCAAGGCTCGACTAATAATTAACGATTGTTGAATTGTAGGAAAAAGCATGGTATCTTTTATGTAAGCGTTTACAAAATTTGGAAGAAGATTATTACAAATGTAGGAGGTTACCAATGAGCAGACTTGAAATTCTTGTGCCGAACAAAGCTCAGGTCGTTGTGGAACAGCTTTACAGAGATTTGGAGAGACGAATTGAGGCAAGTCCATCCGGCCTTTGCCCCATAGATATGTCCAAGGCTTTTCTGGAGCTGTGCCATGCCCAGACCTGTGGAAAATGTGTGCCCTGCCGTGTGGGCTTAAAGCAGATGCGGAAGATGATTTCTGATGTGCTGAACGGAAAAGCGACCATGGAGACTTTGGAGGAGATGAAGGCTACGGCCCTCAGTATTATGGAATCCGCGGATTGTGCCATCGGATACGAAGCAGCAAATATGATTTATAAGGGACTGATAGGCTTTCATGACGAATATGTGGCTCACATTCAGTTGGGAAGATGTAATTGCAATTATCAGCAGCCGGTGCCCTGTGTATCCCTTTGCCCGGCGGGAGTGGATATTCCCGGTTATATAGCACTGGTACGTGAGGGAAGATATCAGGACGCAATTCGTCTGATAAGAAAGGACAATCCTTTCCCTACGACCTGTGGTTTTATATGTGAGCATCCCTGCGAGGCAAGATGCCGCAGAAATATGGTGGATGACGCGGTGAATATCAGAGGCTTAAAGCGTATGGCGGCAGATTTGGCCGGAAAGGTAGCTCCTCCTAAATGCCAGCCTTCCACCGGGAAAAAGGTTGCTATCGTGGGGGGCGGTCCGGGCGGACTTAGTACAGCCTATTATTTACAGCTGATGGGGCATCAGGTAGTGGTATATGAGATGCTTCCCAAGCTGGGCGGTATGCTTCGCTATGGTATCCCCAATTATCGTCTGCCCAAGGACAGACTGGATGATGATATTAATGCCATTTTAGAGACCGGTATTCAGGTGAAGCATGGACTGCGTATCGGTATTGATATCACTATTAATGAGCTGCGGGAGCAGTATGATGCGGTGCTTATTACCATTGGTGCCAGCACGGATAAGAAGCTGGGTATCGAAGGAGAGAACGCAGAGGGTGTGATTTCTGCGGTACAGTTTCTGCGTGATGTGGGCAAGGACAATGCCACTCACTTAAAGGGGCAGGAGGTCTGCGTCATCGGTGGTGGTAACGTATCCATGGATGCGGTACGTACAGCGGTAAGACTGGGGGCTAAGAAGGTAAGTATTGTATACCGCCGCAGAGTGGCGGATATGACAGCTCTTAAGGATGAAATAGACGGTGCGATTGCAGAGGGCGTGGAGGTACAGACGTTGAAGGCGCCGGTCAGCATTGAAACCGATGAGAATAATAAGGTGATGGGTCTGTGGGTGCAGCCCCAGATGATTAGTAGTATTAAAAACGGACGGGCGTCGGTAAAGGCTACCGGGGAAGAAAATGTAATGATTCCCTGCCAGACCATTATCGTTGCCATTGGTCAGGATATTGAGTATCAGCATTTTGCAGATGCAGGCGTACCGGTAAATCGTGGTGTGATTCAGACCGGAAGGCATGGAGGTTTTGATTTATTGCCGGGAGTATTTGCCGGTGGTGACTGTGCAACCGGTCCTGCTACGGTAATCAAGGCAATCGGTGCAGCCAAGGTTATTGCGGCCAATATTGATGAATATCTGGGGTATCATCATGTTATTTCCAGTGAAGCGGAGGTTCCGGTGCCTAATTTAGAGGACAGGAATCCTTGCGGGCGCGTGAATATGGTGGAGAGGGAAGCCTGTCAAAGAATATGTGATTTTGAAGGCGTGGAACTACCCATGACAGAGGCGGAGTGTAAGCAGGAGGCATCCAGATGCCTGCGGTGTGACCATTTCGGCTATGGAATACTGAAAGGAGGCCGTGAGACAATATGGTAAAGCTTACGATTGATCAGAAGCTGGTGGAGGCTCCGGAGGGAAGTACCATCATGGATGCAGCGGGTATTGCCGGAATTCCCATTCCAAAATTATGTTTTTTAAAGGATATCAATGAAATAGGTGCGTGTCGCGTATGCGTGGTAGAGATAGAAGGAAAGGAAAAGCTGGTAACCTCCTGTAACAATCAGGTAGAAGAGGGGATGGTGGTGTACACCAACAGCCCGAAAGTTCGCAGAAACCGTAAGAAAACAGTGGAGATGATTCTTTCCCAGCACAATGCAAACTGTGTAACCTGTGCAAGAAACTGTAACTGTTCTCTGCAGACCATTACCAGAGATTTGAACATTCTGGAAGTTCCTTATGAGAAGGACCTGCATCCGTTGCCATGGAATAAAAATTTCCCCCTGATTCGTGATGCAGATAAATGTATTAAGTGCATGCGTTGTATTCAGGTGTGCGATAAGGTGCAGGGAGTAAAGGTCTGGGATGTGGAAGGAACCGGTTCCAGGGCAGGCGTGTATGTGACAGGGAATCGAACCATTGAGGAATCCGATTGTACGCTGTGCGGTCAGTGTATAACCCATTGCCCGGTAGGAGCACTTCGTGAACGTGATGATACGGAGAAGGCATGGTGGGCTATTGAGGATAAGAAGAAGGTTACGGTGGTACAGGTGGCACCGGCGGTGCGTGCGGCATGGGGAGAAGCCTTTGGCCTTAGCAAAGAAGAGTCCACTATGGGAAAAATTGCGGATGCCCTTAAGAGAATGGGTTTTGATTATGTATTTGATACCGTTTTTACAGCGGACCTTACTATTATGGAAGAGGGTAATGAATTTATTGAGCGTTTTAAGAAGGGGGATACCAAGCAAATGCCTATGTTTACCTCCTGTTGCCCGGGATGGCTGCGCTTTATAAAGTCCCAGTACCCTCATCTGGTGTCCAGACTTTCTACGGCAAAGTCGCCCCAACAGATGTTTGGTGCAGTGATGAAGACCTATTTTGCAAAGAAAATCGGTGTGGCACCGGAGGATATGGTGACGGTATCCATTATGCCCTGTGTGGCGAAAAAGGGTGAGAGTAATATGGAGCTCTTTTACGAGGAATACGCCGGTCGTGATGTGGATATCGTGTTGACAACCAGGGAGCTGAACCGTATGATTCGTATGGCGCATATTGACCCCCATACCCTTCAGGAGGCTGAATGTGATAGTCCTATGTCTGACGGTACCGGTGCAGGGGTGATATTCGGCACCACCGGTGGTGTAATGGAAGCGGCGCTTCGCTCGGCACATTATCTGATTACCGGCTCCAATCCGGAAGCGGATGCCTTTAAAGAGGTTCGCAGCAGCAGGGAGCAGAACAGGTGGAAGGAAGCGGAGATAAGTATTTCTGGTATCACCATTAAGACTGCAGTGGTAAATGGTCTGGGCAACACCAGAGAATTGATTGCAGCACTGGAAAAGGGGGATGTGCACTATGATTTCGTGGAGGTAATGGCCTGCCCCGGTGGCTGCGTGGGTGGCGGCGGTCAGCCCATTAAGGATGGCTGTGAACTGGCGACTGCAAGAAGTAAAAATCTCAGAGCCCTGGACGAGAAGGCGCCCATTCGATTCTCTCATGAGAATGAGACGGTCATAAAGCTTTATGAGGAGTTTTTAGAGAAGCCTCTCTCCCACAAATCCCATATGCTTTTGCACACAGACCATCAGGCATGGGAAATGCCAAGGAGTAAAAGATAATAAATGAAACGAAAACTTTCCTATATATATGTCATCTGTGCAGCCCTGTTGTGGGGCTGCATGGGTATTCTGGTACGTGCCATGAATGGAGGCGGTTTATCCTCCGCAGAGGTGGTGACCGTGCGTGCAGTGATTACTTCTGTAATAATGGTGGCGGGAATGGTCCTATTTAAGAGGGAGGAGCTGAGAATTCGATTAAAGGACATCTGGTGCTTTGTGGGAACAGGGATTTTGAGCGTGGTATTTTTCAATATTTGTTATTTTACCTGTATGAACTACTGTTCCTTGTCCACAGCGGCCATTTTGCTGTATACGGCACCGGCCTTTGTGATGATAATGAGCTTCTTCCTATTTAAAGAAGCCTTTACCGGGAAAAAGCTACTGGCTCTTCTTAGTGCCTTTGGAGGGTGTGTACTGGTGTCCGGCGGTTTTGGTGGAAGCAGCATTGAAATGATGGGGGTGTTGACGGGGCTGGGAGCGGGCTTTGGATATGCTCTTTATAGTATTTTTTGCAGGTACGCATTGCAGAGAGGATATTCTTCCTTTACAATAACTACCTACACCTTTTTGTTTGCAGCAGTGGGCTGTGTGCCCATTACGGGAGTGGCACATATTGGGGAGTGCTTTCGGGCAGAGCCACGGCTGCTTTTACAGGCGGTTGTGTGGACGTTCCTGACAACTGTTGCGGCATATCTGCTGTATACCAAGGGACTTACCGGAATGGAGGCAGGGAAGGCATCGGTATTGGCTACCATAGAGCCGGTAATGGCATCCCTGGTAGGTATGGTACTTTTTAAAGAAGAATTTACCTGGATGATTCTGGCCGGCATTGGATTGGTACTTCTTTCTTCTATATTAATGATGAAGGAATAGAGCAGAACCGAGTCAGTTCTGCACATATGGATTGTACTTAAAAAAGTACAATTTTTAATAAAATTAATACTTGCAAAGTTT
>CAZOSU010000219.1:0-5091 GCA_964582515.1 uncultured Acetatifactor sp.
GGCAGTGAAAACCTCCACGGGTTTTTTGTAAAGAAAATAGGAAACAGGGATTTGGGGTACGTTTAGCTTTGTGCGCGGAGCATGCGGGCATAGATACCGTCCTGTGCAAGGAGGGTGTCGTGGTTGCCCTGCTCCACAATTTTGCCTTCGTGGATGACCAGGATGAGGTCCGCGTCGCGGATGGTGGATAAACGGTGGGCGATGGCCACGATGGTGCGCTTTCCGGCCAGGTTATGGATGGCCTTCTGGATATGGCGCTCGGTTTCTACGTCCACGGATGCGGTTGCTTCATCCAGGATGATGATGGGGGACTGGCGAAGAATGGCACGGGCGATGGCCACGCGCTGCTTCTGACCTCCGGAAAGACGGAGACCACGCTCGCCTACCTGGGTTTCATAACCCTCGGGCATATGCAGGATGTCCTCGTGGATGTTGGCTGCTTTGGCTGCGGCCTCGATTTCCCGGCGGGTGGCATCGGGCTTGGCATAACCGATATTGTCGGCAATGGAGCCGTTGAATAAAAAGGTATCCTGCAATACCGGGGAAATGTTTTTGCGGAGACTTTCCAGGGTCACATCCTTAATGTCCTTACCATCGATTAAAATACGTCCCTCCACCGGGTCATAGAAACGGGAAATCAGCTGGGTGATGGTTGTTTTGCCCACACCGGTGGGACCGACTAAAGCCACCATCATCCCGGGCTTGCAGTGGAAGGAAATGTCCTTTAACACCGGGATTTTGTTGCTGTAATGGAAGCTGATATTCTCAAAGGTAATGGAACCCTCTGCTTTTCCTAAGTCCATAGCATTTTCAGCGTTCTCGATGGCAGAGGGCGTGTCTAAAATCACTGCTACACGCTCTGCTCCCGCAAGGGACTGCTGCAGGTTTTCCAGCCAGCTGGCAAGCCCGGAAACAGGAGCATAAAACAGGGATAAATAAAGTACAAAGGCCACAATTTCCTCCATACTGATTTGCCCCTTCGTGGCGAAATATCCGCCGAAAAATACTACCAGAACCGTACCCATGGAGGATACAAATTCCACACTTGGGTGGAAGATGGCACTGGCGCGGAGGGCGCGAAGCATGGCACGTACCTGCTCAAAGCTCTGCGTATTTACCTGCTCTTTTTCATAGGCTTCCTGCCCGAAGGACTGGATTTCATGAAGACCCGATAAGTTGTCCTGCAGCTTGGCATTTAACTGCCCCATACACTTCTGGGAGGCCTTGAAAAAGGGACGCACAATTTTAGAAAAAATAACTCCCGATAAAAGAATCAGCGGTATGGGTGCACAGGTAATCAGAGCCAGCGTGGGATTGATGGACAGAAGGATAATGAGTACGCCCGCAAAGGTCATCAGATTGGTAATCATATCCGGAATCATGTGAGCATATAAGAGCTCGAAATCCCTGGTATCGTTCACGATGCGGCTCATTAAATCACCGGTCTGCTTGTCGTGGAAAAAGCCTAAATCCAGGCTTTGCAGCTTATCATACATGCGGGTACGCAAATCTCCCACCAGATACCAGGCTGCCTTGTGGGCCAGGTAATTGCTGAGGAAGCGGAAGACTACCCGTAGCAGGTAAAGCACTAAAAGCAGCAGTGAAAGCAGGGTAATGGTCTGAAAGGCACTTTCGTCCGCGCCCTGCTCTACAATGCCGGTCATGGCAGACAGCACCTTGGGGGCAGCAAGATTTACGCCCGTAAGGCATAGGGTGGACAGGATTGCCAGAATATAAAGCCCTTTATATCTGGCGGCTTCTTTGGTTAGTTTCCATAACATTCTCATAGGTCATCTCCTTGGTTGTAGTTTGATTTTAGTATAACTGTTTTGGAAAGATAATTATAACCAAAAAGAAATCTCCTTTTTTGTGAAAAATGCATGGGCCAAAATGGTACTTTTTGGCTAGTACATGATTTGGAAAAATGCTATAATGAAAAACAGTATAGTACCAAAGTACTTTAGTTTTACCAGATTAGAAGGAGCAGCTATGTTTGAGAACGAAAAGAATGAAATAACGCAGTCCGGCATTGAGGAACTTGCACAAGAAACTACTCCGGAAGAGAAGAAGGAGATGGAAATTCCTGTATTTCTTAAGGAAAAGAAGGATAAAGTTCCAAAAGAGAAAAAGGTAAAAGAGCCAAAGAAGTCCAAGGAGCCAAAGGCACCTAAGGAGAAAAAGGTAAAGGAGCCCAAGGAGCCAAAGGCTCCCAAGGAGAAAAAGGTAAAGGAGCCCAAGAAGCCAAAGGCACCTAAGGAGAAAAAGGTGAAGGAACCAAAGGTACCGGGGGAGAAGAAGGAAGGCAGGAAGCCGGATTTCTCCAAGGTCACCGGCGCGGTGAAGTCCGTAAAGTGGTCTAAGCTTTATGACAATAAGGCAGTAAAATTCCTATCTGAAAAGAGGGGAGAAATGGGCAGGAGTATTATGGGTACTCTGGCCACCAGTGCCATTTTACCGGTTATCTTTATGGTAATTATGGGCGTGGTAAGCTATGTTACCGCTTCCAATGCTCTTGTCAGCAATACGGAGGAGTCGGCAACCGCTACGGTAGTGGCAGTGGCAGATTATCTGGGCGTTATCTGTGATAATATTTCCTCTAAGGCGGCTGAGCTGGTATCCGATAGTGATATCAAGGATTATTATCAGAAGCTGTACCAGAATAGGGGAGATTCCGATGCTGAGGACACCCTTTCGGCAGCAAAATCCACCTTGGGACAGGCAAAAATCAGTAATAAATATATGTTCAGTTATTCCATCATCCCGGTAGGCGGTAAGATTGCCACCTCCTTAACCGGTGCACTTCCGGATGACCACTGGGCACTGTATGAGGCCAGCGTGGAGGGGCAGGCGTTTGCGGCAGATAGTAAACTGAAATCTGCATGGTTTGGATATCATCATTTTGTAGATGAGTATTACTATGCAACCTCGGACAAATACGGTTTGGCGTTTTTCCGTGAGTTTATTCAGAACGATGCCATGCTGGTACTGGATATCGATATCAATGTTTTAACCGAGATGCTGATGAACATGGATGCCGGTGAGGGAAGTATCAAGGGTATTGTGGCTCCGGACGGACGTGAAATCGGTGTGATTGACGGCGCAGAAGAAGCTTATACCATTGATGGTGTGGAAACCAGCTGGTTTACCGGAACCAAGTATTTTGAAAAGTATAAGGACAGTGAGACTGCCGGTGCCGAGGAGGTTACCGTAGGTCTTAAAAAGTATTTATATATCTATGCGCCTGTAGAGAATACCGGAATTATGCTTTGTGCACTGATTCCTCAGGATACTCTGGTAGCAGATGCACAGCCGATTTTCTGGCTTACTGTATTGGTAGTTGTAATCGCAGGAGTGATTGCAATGTTTAACGGTATCTCAATTGCAAATGGTATCAAGAGGACGTTGCAGCATGTAATCGGCGACTTAGAGAAGGTGGAAAAGGGTGATTTATCCGTAAGCTTCACCGTAAAGCGTAAGGATGAGTTCTTACAGCTGGCAACCGGTCTTAACAACATGCTGGGCGGTATCCGTCAGCTGATTACCGATACTTCCCGGTTTGGCGAGGAAGTAAATAGTATGTCAGAGGAGCTTGCAACGAATGCATCCGACTTAAAGGAAGCGATGGATCAGGTGCTTGTGGCTGTGGACGAGGTATCCTCCGGTGCACAGCATCAGGCGGAAGAGACCGAAAACAGTAACGAGAAAATGCGGGGCTTATCCGATAATCTTACGGTTATCTCTGACAAGACCGCATCCATGGAGACCATGGCAGATGCGGTGATGTCCTCCGTAGAGAAGGGGCAGGAAATCGTGGATGTCTTAACCGATAAGGCCGGAAAGACCTCTGCACTGACCAAGGAACTCAGTATCGAGATGGAAGCAGTAGATAAGCGTACCAAGGAAATCGAAGGCTTCGTTCAGATTATCAATGAAATTGCAGGACAGACCAATCTTCTTTCTTTAAATGCATCCATTGAGGCAGCAAGAGCGGGTGAGCATGGTCGTGGATTCTCCGTAGTTGCAGAGGAAATCCGTAAGCTGGCCGACCAGTCCAAGGAATCTGCAAACAAGATTAAGGAAATCGTTGGCGGTATCACAGAGACCACCAAGCGTACCAGTCTGGCAGCAAAGAGTACGGACGATATGATGAAGGAGCAGATGGATGCCTTAGATAGTACCGTAACCGTATTCCAGGAAATCCGTGATACTACCTTAGGACTTGTAGATAATCTTCGCAAGACCGTGGATGGTATGAGTCGTATCATGAACGAGAAGAGCGAGGTTGGCGATTCTCTCCAGAATATTGCTTCCATATCCGAACAGGCAGCAGCTTCTGTGGAAGAGATTAACGCAACTATCAGCGAGCAGGTAAACATGATTATCAAGCTTGCTGAGAAGGCAGATGCTCTTAAGGGTCAGATGACCGACATGAATTCCTCATTGGAGAAATTCCAGCTATAATTTCAGGTAAGGATAAAAGTAAGGATATAGAAAGCCGGGTCGCCGCTTATGCGGTGGCCCGGCTTTCCTTTTGTGGGGTAAATTTTTCCTGCCATCCAGCCCCCTCAGCCCCCTGTCTCCGGCCCCCCCAGCCCCCTGTCCTCGGCCTCCCAGCCCCCTGTCTCCGGTCTCCCGGCCCCCTGTCTCCGGTCTCCCAGCCCCTTGTCTTCGGCCTCCCTCTGCCCCACCGGTAGCTGCTTTTGCCAAACTGCGTAGAAATTTCCAAAACCGCAGAATGCGTTGTCCTTTGTGTCCGGCCATCTTTCGACAAAATCCGGGGCTATGTCCGTCTGGGGAAGACGTTGTCAGACGTCTTACATCAGGCGAACATAGCCCCGGATTTTGCTCGAATCTTGGACGGACATAAAATAATAAAACAACGCATTCTGCGGTTTTGAGAAATTTAAGCAGTTTGACAACAGCAGCTACCGATGGGGCAGAGGGAGGCCGGAGACAAGGGGCTGGGAGGCCGGAGACAGGGGGCTGGGAGGCCGGAGACAGGGGGCCGGGAGACCGGAGACAGGGGGCCGGGAGACCAGCAACAACACTAGAGAAAGGAAATGTCGACACTAGTAAAACCAAAGCCAATAG
>CAZOSU010000220.1:0-5079 GCA_964582515.1 uncultured Acetatifactor sp.
CCCAGATCCACATCTACCTTCACATCATGGGACCAGAAGTTGTACTCTGTCCAGTAGGTTTGAGCGGTATAACCCGCCAGATTAATATCTGTATCATAATAGATTACACGGATAGGCAGAGAAGCCAGAACTGCTTCACCGGTTTGTGTATTGCTGCCGGTACGGGTAATGGTAATGGTTGCGGTATTGGTTTCTGCATCTACAGAATAGTATGCAGTGAAGCCCTCAGCCAACTCCATATGGTCAAGTTCCCAATGGTTGGAGCTGTTAAGGTCAATAACAGTTTCAACAGACTGAATCGTTTCGATATCCGTAGCAGTCAGATTCATCCAATAAACAGAACCACCGTAAAGTCTGTCCAGAGCTGCATCCTTGGGCTCAACCTTGATGGTGGAAGCCACAACACCGGAGTTAACTTTAACAAGTCTTACAACAACAGACTTGTTGCCTGCATTGTCGGAGATCTCGAACTTAACGCGGTGGACACCGTCTGCAACAGCAATATTCGCAATGGAAATTCTGCCGTTGGAATAAGTGCTGTCAACAAGAACTCCATCCACATATGCCTTGGCGGAGCTTGCATTCAGACCGGTTGCATTGGTCTTGGTGGTGTTTTCGGAAACCTTTGCTGTGACGTTGAGAATATTACTGGATGTGGTAACAATGGTATGATTCTCAATCACGGTTTCGCTTTCAACGCCCATGAGACTGACATCTCCAAAGACAGGTGCCTCGCGGTCATCTACTGCTTCAGAGAAGTCGGCACAAATGCTATCAACATAGATGGTGTAATCACCGTTCAGAGTGCCGTTAATGGTGGTCCACAGATCATTGGTTGCCATATGACATGCATTGAACTCTATAAATCTGCTGGCCTTTGCATCACTACTGCTACCGCCCTTGATCATAATGCTATCATAAGCACTTACGTCCACAGAGAAATAGTACCATCCGGACTCGTTCACTTCATTATAGACACTGGGCTGACCGAATACTGAAACAGTATTTTTATTGGTGTAGTTTCCGTCAGAGCCCTCATAATAATAATGGAAGCGAATCCAAAGGTTATAGAACTCATCAGGAATATAAATCCATGCGCCGATGGATTTTGCGTTTTCAATGATGATGTCTTTTTCAGGATAAATTGCTACCTGCTTGTAGCTGCCCGCACTGTTGTTAAAGTTCAGACCATTAATATTAAACTTTAAGGAATATTCGCCATCATGCACTTCGGCATTAGAAGATTCGATATAGAAATTGGTTCCACCGCTGTTGACACAGCCTACACTCCAACCGCTAATGCCATCCTCAAAATCTTCGATAACCTCAGTACCCTTACCCAGGCTCAAAGGTACAGTTGCAGTAAGCTCAGTACCCTTCAAAGTTGCGGTCAGGACACTGGTCAGATCCTCCGGCGCATTTTCTTCTGCAACCGAAGTAAAACTCAAGCCATCAAAAGTACCGAGGGCAGAGTTGGTGGTAGTCAGTTCCACGTCGTCTGCAGTAAATGTTACTTCATTTCTTCCATCGTTGATAGTGGCAGTCAAACCAATGGTAACCGTCTTTCCAAAGGGAACCGTAATAGCAGCGGAAGAAAACGCGAATGCTTCAGGCAACACAATCTGAATGGATTTTTCACCAACCACTTCATTCTTGTATACCATCTGAGCGGTTACAGTTCCCACAGTGCCGTTGGAGACAAAAACACCATTCTCAATGGTACCCATACCCTCTTCCTGAATCTGCCAGGAAACATCTTCGGGAATTTCAGCAGTGGTACCAACAAGGTCTGTACCCAGAGCTTCAAACTTCACAGCGCTGCCGGGGACATAGTATTCGCTGGCAGTCGTGATATTGGCACGAACAAATTCACCAGTAGCAGGAGCAGTGGAAATGAACAGAATGCCGGTGGTGGTAGAACGCTCTGCGCCGTCGGAGGGAGAGTTGTTGATGGTAAGGTTCTCACCGGGTCTCTGAGAAAGCCAGGTGGTGGATCCGCCGCCGTCACAGTTAACTGCATAAGTACAACCCAGATCCAGCATAACCTCCGCCAACTCGTACATGGACATACCCTCAGAATAAGGAGACTGACGACCATCGTTGACCATGATCACAACAGTTCCGTCATCCTTGATGCCAACGACAGAGCGAGGGGCGCCGCCGGTATGACTTGCTGTATACTGGTTCACACCATCTTTCACAATATATCCGCTGGAGCAGGGAATGACCTGATCTTCCCAACCGTCAAGATCAGCAGCGGATCGGATCTGAGGCATCTCGACCTTCGGGATATCATCAGGTCTGGGATTGCCTTCTTCATCATAATCCTTATTGATTACGAGAACAGAGGGGAAGCCTACATTACCATACACATAGCCACAATTGGCAGGATCAAAAAGGACTTCGGCATCCAGCATGATAAAGCCGAGAGGCTCGTTGATTCTGTCTGCCGCATAACCTGTATACCAGCTCAGGGTGGTGTTCATGGCACCAACAACGTTGCCGTAACCCATTTCTTCGGCAATGGCAGCCTGATTGCTCATACCGCTGACCTGGTAATTGCCGTACTCGGGAATCATTCCAGTATAGCTATTGATAACCTTAACATATTCATTGCTAAGGTCGGCCTCCATAACGAAAAGAACCTGACGCTGGGAACCATCATCGTTGTTCAAAACAATCTGAGACTCCCAGATACCGGGGGCAATTTCCCAGTCCTTCTTGGAAATCAGGCTATAATATTCGTCTGTGCTGGTAGTGCTGTTGATGACGTACTTAATTCCACCCGCAGTACCGGTAGCATAGGTGCCAACGGATTCATCAAAGTACACCTGCACTTCCAATGCACCGCAGCCTTCAGCGAGGGTAAAGCCCTCAGGCAGTTCTGCTGTAAAAGTCCAGTATCCGTAATACACGCCGGCTTTGGGATAGTCATCACAGCTCCAATCGCCAAGAGTCACAGTGGTATCCATTCCGTCCACTGTAGCATTGATGGCAGTGGGCAGCACCTCGACCACAGTATCAAAAGCGATGGGGTTTTCTTCACTTGCGCTGATGATTGTGAAGATATTGGTTTCAGGATCAATAGCTTCATACTCATCAATCCAGCTCCATGCAGTAATCACGCCGCCAGATACGCCACCAGCAGGATCTTCCGCTGTATCGCTTTCAGGCGTGGAGGGCTCGGCAGGAACCGGCTCTGTTTCAACAGGCTCAGTCTCGACAGGCTCAGTCTCGACGGGCTCGGTCTCAACGGGCTCAGTCTCGACGGGCTCAGTCTCGACGGGCTCGGTTTCAGTCATGGTGACAATCCACGTTGCATACAGGGTCATTTCCCCATTTTCTGCGGCTTCCACCACATCTTCTTCGAAATCCCACTCCTGGTCCTCTTCCAGGTCTGCAGTCCAATATGCAAACGTGGCAGATTCATGGGTAGGATCCGCCTCAGGCTTGGTAATCGTGCCGCCCACGACTACTTCCTGAACTTCGTACTCACCGATTCCGCCGTTTACGTCAAATTTGACGCTGACCGTTTCGGGAGTTGTGCCTTCGGTCTCTGTTTCTGTAGCAAATACGCTCATCGGAACCAGTCCTATGACCATCACCACAGCCAGAACCAACGAAAGCACACGGGTTTTCAACGAATGGTTCATTATGTGTATTTCCTCCTTAAATAGATTTTGCATTTATCTACCAGAGCTCAGCGCTCATAATAGCTCTTTATTGAGGGATCTCCTCAGAAAAGTTCTCGCTGGACATAATTGCCTGGATGACATCGTTGATTGTTGCCATCATTGCATAAGCGGATGCCTGGTCCTCATCTGTCCATCTCTCTGCCGGCATGATTTCATAGTTTTCAACAGACAGTTTTTTCGCTTCTCCATTTACATCAAAAGTACCCAGAACTGTCTCCGCACTGGGATCACCAATGTAAATTGTGTAAAGAGCAATTCTTTCTCCGGCAACATTTCCATAAAAGGCTACCTTATACTGTCCATTCTCCTCAGACTCCTCATATTCCATCGTATCAGGGAGTGTAACTGTCCAGTAAGAGAGCTCAGTTTCAGCATTTTCCACAGGCGCTGCTGCCTTTTCAGTTTGGAAGCGATTATCCGCCTGCAATCCAGCCATGATCTCATTGAAGCAGTTCATCGTCTCGAAGTACAGTGCACGGGTATCTTCATCCACAAATTCATCATCATTGTATTGGCAAATGGTGTAGGTAACCGGTATCTCCTCCCCATCTGCTGTCAGATAACCAGCAACTATTCCCCTTGCTTCATCTCCGAAATAAATACGGAATAACTCCATGCTACCATCATTCATCTGCAACGAGAAGATTTCCATTGTTACTGTATCAGACAATACCTCCTGATGCACCAGCACATCTGTGTAGATATCAGAGTAACTCAAAGCCAGATATTTTGTTTGTACTGTAACCTTTCCCAGCAGAGACTGATCCATCGGTATAGTCTCCGTCTCCTCGAATCCATCTTCTGCAACAGTTGTTTGGGTCGCCTCATTCTCAGATGGTTCCGTATTTTCCACCGCAGTGTCATTTCCGCACGATGTAAATATCACCATCACCATCAATATAAGCACAAGCAAACAACTTCTGTAATAGCGATTATTCTTTTTACCATTCATGCTTCACTTTCCTCCTTCGGATCAATTAGTTATATTGATACTGACCATGCGTCAAGATCAAATACTGAACAGAAAATCGACATATCTAAATCCGCTTGGTGTTATCTTATCGAAACTTCTGTTATTTTTTAGTGCTTTGCATTCAATACATCTTAACATTCTTTTCCCGTGTGTATGTCAGCGGTATCAGCATTGCCAAATAGCCCAGATATGATATGTCTATTGTGATTTCAATCGTTGCCAGCATGGAAAACAAATACAATAAAACAAGCATATATTTCGAATTCTTGTCATTGGACCGTTTATGAGATTTGTTCACATAATGAACAACCAGGAAAATCAACCAAACCAACAATACTGTTCCCGTGACTCCGCATTGCCAGACCCACTCCCACCGGGCATTCTGCGTATTAGGAAAACCTCCCAGCCGCC
>CAZOSU010000221.1:0-5048 GCA_964582515.1 uncultured Acetatifactor sp.
GTTGTCACTCACGCGACAGCTTATTCAATATAACACAGCTGTTTTTGTTTGTCAACAACTTTTTTTATTTTTTTCTCAACCGCACAAATCTTCTGCGCGGTGGAGTTTCAGTATATTATTTTTATTCTATTTTGTCAACAACTTTCTCAATTATTTTACGGCAGCTTATTCATAATCTGCTCCTTACCGAATTCAATCACTTCCGTCAAGTCAGGAATATTGCTTAGCGCCTGCCCGATAATAGGTGCTAATAAATTGTTCTCGTATACAATAGTAAGTACCCGGCTTCTTTGTGTACCTTCCAAAACCCACTGGCCAAGTTCACCGCAACCGTATAAAAGAACAAAAGAGTACAGTGTCCAAAGAAAAACAACTACCTCCAGGGCTCCTGCAACGATTCCCAGAAGCTTATCTGCTGAACTGATAAGCGGAAGCTTTGCAATCATTTTAGCAGAGAAAAATACTACTCTCAAAAGACTATGCGCAATTCCCAAAAGAATTAACAGCACCACCGAAATGGCCATTCCTGTAAACTCCTGGTCAAAATACTCCGCAAGCCCGGAACCTATAAGAAGTACAACCACGCACATCACCACAAGGGATACCATGGATACGATTTCCTTTACCATTCCCCTTTTATATCCATCGTGTATTTTGTAGACCAATACCAGTAGCACTACTAAAAAAAATAAATTAAACTCCATTTTATCTCCTCCTATTTAAGCTGTACTATATCCACGGAATTACCCGATACCAAAGTAAACTGATAACTGCCCGGATTTCCCGCAGGTATCATCAGCTCCACAGTTTTATCAAAGGCTCCGTCAAATTTTATCACATTATCATATGTAGTAATCAGACACTCTGCGTCTCCATATACTACAAAATATTTTTCCGTAAAAAGAATATTGGTGAACTCTGTGTTGAAATAATAGGTTCCCACTTCTGCAGAGTCTTGCCCAAAGACCAATAGCTTATGCTCATAATCCATCTGATCCGACCGGAACAGAATCCCCAGATAACCCTCTCCGCTGTATACCCCCTGGATTTCATCGCTCTGCAGATAATCCTGCCGGAAGGTAGGTATCTGGCTTCCTTCATAAAACACTACCCTGTCATCCCCCACTGCCACAGCACTATCACTATCCAAAAAGGTTATATAAGGAATAATACTGTCGTGGTATGTATAGCCATTTACAAGATAGTCGCTCTTATTAGCACCCACATCACCAAAATTATAAAATGCGACCTGGGACTTTACTGTTCCGGCATCCACATACACACAGGACAATCCCAAAAGCTCCCCATTTGGTGAAAACCCAAAGGCTACAGGATAACCACTCTTCCCCATGGTTGTCTTGATAACATATATTTCCTCGCCTTTCTCATTATAAATATAAATCCAAGTGGTCTTAGTGTCCGCCACTGCCACTGCCGCCTGACCGGATGCAGATACGGCAATCTCCCTAATCGGCATGGTGGTATCAATCTCATATAGCTTTTTCTGTGAGTCCAGCACATATACTTCATGCCCATTGTAATCACCGATGGCTACCACATCGCCGTTTATTTCCACTAAAATATTCTGCATCTCATAGGTCTGGTTCCAAAGAGCCTGTCCCTTAGAATCCGTGCACTGTGCACCATCATGACTGTAGGTCAGGATATTTTCTCCCAGCACCTTATTCACTGTACCGATGACATTTTTCTTTCCTACGGTAGA
The DNA here is from genome assembly GCA_964582515.1 of uncultured Acetatifactor sp. Taxonomy (GTDB): domain Bacteria; phylum Bacillota; class Clostridia; order Lachnospirales; family Lachnospiraceae; genus Acetatifactor. The sequence continues at coordinate 1,724 of CAZOSU010000221.1, forward strand.
AACCACATCATAGTCCGTGTAAATATGGTTCTTATACTGCACATATATAATCGCAAATAGAATTCCCAGACACAGAATCACTAACAGCACTCTATATACGTACCTCATTCGATACTTTCGAATTTTATCTCGATAATCCGCCATTCATTCTTCACCTCTTGCCTAGTATAACACATCCTTCCCCTCTACGGGAGTAAAATTTTTTGTCCCACCTGAATATTGTTGGGGTCTGCGATTCCATTCATGGCACACACATCCTTTACCCTGCTCTCATCCCCATAGTGGCTACGGCAAATCTGAATCAACGTGTCCCCTATCTGAATTGTATATTCCTGTGGGGTCTGTGCTGCAACCGCCTCTGCCACAGCAGTGGGCTCAGGGGTGGGCACAGGTGTAGGTGCCGGAGTCGGTGACACAGCGGGCAGCTCCGTAGCCACCGGCAAAGGGGTGGATGCGGCCGGCTGTGTCACCGGCACATCATTCTCCTTCTGTATTGCCTCTGTCAGCTGTTCCTCCGCTACCAGAGTTTCCACATGCTCTGCTGCCGCAGGAAGCACCTCCTCTTCCTCCTGCTCAAACCAGGCTTGCAGGGTGTTCAGACCGGCAGTTAACCGGTTTTGCAGCTCTCCCGGATTGGCGTAGCCCGCTGCCGCAACACCCAGAATAGCCAGCATCAGCACCGCTGCCACAGGAAAGAAATTATTTTCGCCTTCCTGCTTTTCCTCCGGCTTTTTATTCACGATTCCCTTAGTCTCTTCAAACAGACGCTTTCTCTCCTGTTGCCTGTCCTTTACTTCCTCATACTTTATAATGGACACCTGCTCCGGCGCAAATTCCTTTTCCCGGTTTTCTACCATAAAGCTGAGCATACTGTCATTTTTTTCATAAAAGCATGCATATCCTTTTATGTATCTGCAAATTTCATTTTCATATAGGTGAATACCCTCCACCGCTTCTCCATCCAAAATGCAATAGCCTAAAAAGAGGTATTCCTCGAAATTTGCTTTGCGGATTTTCTCCACCTCCTGCAATTGTGCTCCGGAAAGGTGGCGAACCTCTTTGCTGATGTAATTCACCCTACATGCCCCATAGATAAAATAATATGACATGCTCTCTTCTTTATTCTGTTTTCCGTAAAGTGCCACACCCAGCTGCTTCCCGGCAGCTTTTCTGTTTTGCTGCTTTATATAGGAAACAACATAATCTTCCATGTAAATTTTACTGTTTTTGTCGGTCTCACCGATTTGCGTTATATTCTTAGGCAGTTCCATAAAAATACCTCCCACATTTTTGCTCTTACTTTAGCACTCCTGCGGGAGGTATTATGGTATTCCTTGTCGATTAAATTTTTTCTTCCATCGACAGCTTATTCGAAACGATATACGGTTACAGATTTATACTCTGTAGCCCCACCGAATACGCAGGATGGAAATGCGGGGGTATTGATGCTGTTAGGGAAGTACTGTGTTTCCAAGCACAGACCACTTCTCTTGCCATATTTTGCACCATTCTTTCCGTCCTGTGCGTCGATAAAGTTTCCTGCGTAAAACTGCACCCCGGGAAGGTCTGTATAGGTATGCATCACTCTGCCGCTCTTAGGTCCGGTCAGGGTGGAAATCTTTCTTAACGAGCCATCCCAGCCATCTACCACCCAGTTGTGGTCATAGCCACCGGTAAGAATCAGCTGTTCCATATCCGCATTAATCTCCTTGCCGATAACCTTACCCTCCGTAAAGTCCATGGGGCATCCTGCTACCGGTGCAATCTCTCCGGTAGGAATTGCTCCTGCTACTACCGGAGTATAATTTGCTGCCATAAGCTGCATGGTATGCTCCTCGATAGAGCCTGCTGCATGACCATCCAGATTAAAATATGTATGATTGGTAGGATTTAACACCGTCTTCTTGTCACTCTTGCCTGTATAAGATAAGGTGATACCATTCTCTTCGTCCAGAATATATGTCAGGGAAAGCTCCTTATTTCCCGGGAAGCCCATATAACCATCTTCGTCGGTAATGGTAAAGGTAATGCTGTTTTCACTCTCTGCTGTCACCTTCCACATCAGCTTATGATAACCGATGTCCTTATGGCTGTGCAGATTGTTGGACCCATCATTTACATCCAACGCATATTCCACGCCATCAATGGCAAACTTTGCTCCTGCGATACGATTGGCGCTGGGACCGATGGTAGCTCCGAAAAAGCTGGGATTCCCCTCATAGCCTTCCACGCCGTCAAAACCAAGCACTACATCTTCTATATTTCCATTTTTATCCGGCACAAATAAATTAACTAAAATTGCACCGTAATCTGTCACGTCCGCCTTCATTCCTTTTGTATTTTCCAGCGTGTAAAGGGTTGCTTCTTCTCCCTTTGACGTTACACCAAAGCTCCTTTTTGTAATTGCCATGTCCTTCTCTCCTACAATTCAATACGACCTTCCAACGCTCTAAGCAGCGTCACTTCGTCGATGTACTCTAAATCACCGCCCACGGGCACACCGCTGGCGATTCTGGTTACCCTGATACCTGTGGGCTTAATCAGCTTGCTGATGTACATTGCCGTGGTCTCTCCCTCCAGGCTGGAATTGGTGGCGATAATCACCTCTTCCACCTCACCTTCCAAGCGGGTTATCAGCTCCTTTAGCTTGATATCATTAGGACCGATTCCCAGCATGGGGGATATGGCACCATGCAGCACATGATACACGCCCTCATATTTGCCCGTTTTTTCATAAGCCGCCAGGTCTCTGGTGTTCTCCACCACCATAATCAGCTTATGATTCCGGGATGCATTGGCACACACGGGGCAGATGTCCCTGTCCGTCAGGGTAAAGCATTCCTGACAGTAGCGCACCCCTTCTCTTGCCTCCACCATCACCCTGGCCAGACGATTCACCTTATCCTTGGGCATGTTAATCAAGTGAAAGGCCAGTCTCTGGGCTGATTTATTACCGATTCCCGGCAGTGCCGCCAATTCCTCTATTAACTTTCCGATTTGGCCACTATACATTTCCATTAGAATGGAAATCCTCCTAATCCGCCGGTCATTTTACCCATTAACTGGGCACTTGCCTCTTCTGCCTGCTTAAGTGCTTCGTTGGTTGCCGCCACGATTAGGTCCTGCAGCATTTCGATATCCTCAGGGTCCACCACTTCCTCAGAAAGCTTTACGCGTAAAACCTCCTTAGAGCCGGATACGGTCACCTCTACGGCACCGCCGCCCGCACTTGCAGTAAACTCCTTGGTCTCAAGCTCTTTTTGTCCTTCTTCCATCTGACGCTGCATTCTCTGTGCCTGCTTCATCAGATTATTCATATTGCCCG
>CAZOSU010000222.1:0-5038 GCA_964582515.1 uncultured Acetatifactor sp.
GTACCCTTTTTCACAGTCCCCTCCATAATACGGCAGAAAATAATAACACCCTTGTAAGGATCATATACGGAGTCAAAAATCAGTGCCTGCAGCGAAGCCTCCGGGTCCCCCTTAGGTGCGGGAATCTTCTCCACAATAGCTTCTAACACATCCTCTATACCGATACCGTTTTTTGCTGAAATCAGTGGTGCATCCTGCGCCTCAATGCCGATAACATCCTCAATCTCATCCTTTACACGGTCCGGTTCTGCACTTGGCAGGTCAATTTTATTAATCACAGGAAAAACATCCAGGTCATGGTCCAGTGCCAGATATACATTGGCCAATGTCTGTGCCTCGATTCCCTGCGCCGCATCCACCACCAGAATTGCACCATCACAGGCCGCCAGAGAACGGCTTACCTCATAATTAAAGTCCACATGTCCCGGGGTATCAATCAGATTAAAGATATACTCCTCCCCATCCTTGGCCTTGTATACGGTTCTGACGGACTGAGCCTTAATAGTAATACCTCGCTCTCTCTCCAGCTCCATATTATCCAGTACCTGCGCCTGCATCTCTCTGCTGGTTAAAAGGCCGGTTTTTTCAATAATACGGTCTGCCAAGGTAGATTTACCGTGGTCTATATGTGCAACAATACAAAAATTGCGAATTTTACTCTGATCCACTACTGCCATCTGATGTTCCTCTCTTATACAATCATAATCCGTTATATTTTAACACATACCCTACTGTCCTGTCAAAACCATGTCTAACAAATGGGCCAAAATATCACAGGCATTGATTGCCTCCGCAAAAGTGTTGTTCTGGGCTCCCAGCTCGATTAAAATGGTGCGCGCCTTTAAATGCATATTGTACCGATAACCATTTATGTAGTTTTTTCTTGCAACTCCGGGGTAATATTCGTCCGCTTTCATCTTCATTTGCAGGGAAAATGCCAGATTATCCTGCAAGTAGGGATTAGGCAAATAATCTATCTGTCCCTGGGAATTTGTCTTACTGATACCGTTAAAAAACATAAACATGGCCGTATCCCTGCCATCTACCTGCGTCACCAGTTTCCCGCTTTCCTCATTGATACCATCCCTGTGCAAATCAATTACCACCTCTATGGACGGATTCTCATCCAGAAGCTGCTTAATCTCAGGCAACGACCGGGCATAAGCATTATCCCTGGATTCCACATCATATTTTCCAAGATGATGCAGCACCTTGTATCCATAGGTATTCTGTAATACCTCCGCCAGATAGGCACCTACCCCCATAATGGTGGTATTGTCATCTCCCGGTACAGAGTCCGCGTAGCCCTCCTGGGAATGGGTATGATACAGCAAAATCTGGGGTGCATCCCCTTCCTTGGAGATAGACAGATCTTTATCCAAAAGCCCCTTATAATCAATTTCTCCCTCCCCTACACTGGTCACATCATCCACAATATAGAAATGTTTTGTAATTGCCTCATAATCCGCAAATGCATCCAGATTAGTGATGTACTGTCTGGTGTGTGGAACAAAAGTCCCGGCTCTCTCCTCCACAGTTTCTTGCGTCCTCTCCGGGTCAATGGCCACCATCTCCACCTTTACCGATTCTGCCACCAATTCCCCATTTTCCTCCTCCATCATATGGGTCAGCTCATCATAGTACAGATACTCCAGCTCAATGGAGTCCGTCCTGTGCACTGCCGTCACCCCCTCCTCCCCATATGCATATACCGGAAAAATCCATGCCTCCAGACTCGAAAGCAACCCGGCAAACACCCCCTCCACCGTAATGCTTTCATATATGTAAATGGGCATTATCACGCCCATTATGGCCACTAAAAGCTTTTTTAAATATTTATAAAAGGTCTGTCCAAAAATCATTCCACAAAAGTCCCTGTCATTTTCTTTTCAATATATGAGCTGGTCCCTGTTTCTATTCCTCAAAGCTAAGAGCTATATTAATACCTTCGGAGATGGTAAAGCTGACCCTGCGTATTACCGCATCAATATCCTTCCCTGCCAGATACATATTTTTCAGCTCTGCAAATTCATCCTTTATTTTGGATGCATCCCTTGCCACCGTAGCCGCATCCACTACCGTAGGCACACCAATAGCCACCACCGGTACACCCAGACTTTCCTTGGAAAGAGGATGCCTGTGATTGCCCACGCCGGAGCCGGGCCAGATACCGGTATCCGTAATCTGAATGGTCCGATTCAGCCTGTGGATACTTCTGGCCGCAAGGGCATCCACCACAATGATTAAATCCGGCTTCACATCCTTCACCACACCTCTGACAATTTCCGCAGTCTCCATACCGGTTTTCGCCATGACTCCCGGCTCTAAGCTGCTGATTTCGTGTACCTTCCCTTCCCCATAGGCTGCTCTGCCATAGGTTCTGATAATATGTCTGGTAATATGAAGCTGGTCCGTCACCTGGGGTCCCAGTGCGTCCGCTGTCACCTCACGGTTACCAAGACCTACCACCATCACGGACTGCTCCCTACTAAGCTCCGGTAGTAATCTCTTTAATTCCTTCGCCATACATTGGGAAATATCCCTGTTATCTCCCTCATCCTCCTCTGAAAGCTGTGCAGCCTCAATGGTCACATAGGTTCCCATGGGCTTTCCCATGGCTTTTTCCGCATTTTTGGTACTGATGGTGACCTTGGTTACCTTGTTCTTATTCTTCCCCGAATAATATTCTGACACCCGAATGCCATTCATCTGTTCTAAATTATGCCCAATACTTTCTCTTGCCTCTAGCGCCAAATCCGTTCTTATGGTATGATTGAACATGTGCTTTCCCATCCTTTATAGAATTTACTTTTTTTGTATAGTTTTTCGCAATTTTCGGTAAATTATGTATTGACAAATGAGAAAAGCTTGGCTAAAATACAATAGTATGTTTACATTAGTCGTCCGTGTCTGGCTAAGGTAATACATTTTATTTCGAAAACATATTAAAGTGTATAGTAATTGGAGGTGTAGATCTTGGCTAACATTAAATCCGCAAAGAAGAGAATTTTAGTAAACCGTACTAAGGCTGATAGAAATAAGGCTATTAAGTCCGGCGTTAAGACTGCTATGAAGAAGGTTTTAGCTGCTGTTGAGGCTGGCGATAAGGCTGCTGCTACTGCAGAGCTTGCTAACGCTACTAAGGTTATCGAGATGGCTGCTACCAAGGGCGTTTATCATGCAAACAACGCTGGTAGAAAAGTTTCCCGTTTAGCTAAAGCTGTTAACGCAATGGCTTAATTATTTGATAAATAAGCATTTTAAAAGCACTCGTACCGTCATGCGAGTGCTTTTTTAGTGTGTATATATACGGGGAGTGGAATGTTACAAAAAGCTGTGATGATTTGCATACATCACAGCTTTATAATTATCTTCTTCTGCCACCGCCACCATGACTTGCACCGCTACTGCTTCTGTGGCTTCCTCCCCGGCTATGGCTTCCACCACCATGGCTGCCGCCGGAGCCTGAGCTGGTCTGGATTCTTCTGGTGGATACATGTTTGCGTATGAATCGGTCATCCCGAACATTGTACACCACATTGCCGTCGGTATATGTGCTGGGTACTACCGTAACCTTGCCTTCCTTGTTCTGCAGCTTGGTAACTACAAAAATCAGGGCAACAATCAGAGATATCAGCAAACATATCGGTGCAACCATGAAAAGAATTGTACTGTTCTTCACCGGACTCATTAAATCTACAATATAATCTACATAAGCCTTATATGCCTTATATGGATTATTTTCCACATAATAGTACACATCGTCCAAAAGCTCATTGATTTCAATGGTACCCATGTTTTCATACACGCTTCCGCTGGTAGACAGCCAGCTTCCTGCCTGTCCTTCATACCAGTTGTCTAAAAGCAGGACACCATCTCCCTCAAAATCTTTGTTGTAACCATACTTGTTGTTATCATAAAAATCATCTGCCAGGTCACGCATGTTATAATCCCAATTATCATAACGATATCCCATGCCTTCAATTTCCGGTCCCTCCACCGGCTTATTGATGGTCACTAACACGATATCACAATGACAACGTGCCTCTGCCTGAGCAATATAGGCTTCTAAATCTGCTTCCTGCTGATCAGTAAGTACATCTGCATCATCGTATACACGCCGCTCCGGTGCCGAAAAATTGGTTCTTTCCACCGTTTCCTTAGAACTGTTTTTGATTCCCAGCGCAATTGCTATCACCAAAAGAACACCGGCGATAATAAACCATACGTTGAAATAATTCCAGTATTGCTTCCTCGCCTCTTTTTTTACATCATATTCCATCTTATTTACCATACCTTTCCTATAAAATTCCAAGAGACAATAAAATAATAAATCCACCGGCAGTCAGAATAGTACTTAGCAGGGCAAATAAAGTTGCGCCATAGGCCAATACCTTTGGCTTGGATATCGGCACACTTCCTACGATTTTACCGGTCTGTCCATTTACATAGAAGGGATACAGTTTATCGTTATAAGTATACAAATACTTCCATGTAGGAAGCAGGTTATAATTATTTACCTTATTGCGGATAGAAAAGTTCTTGCTGCGCTCATTTAATCTGGAGTAGCCGCTTACACTGTTTCGCAGAATGGAGGAGGCGCTTGCAGACATCTTATCATTGGCACGAAACTCCACGGTCTGCGACTCCATGTTGTACTTTTCTGCGGTAAAGCCAGACATATACTCCGGTTTAAACTCCACAAATTCACCATAGTTATATGGTTCTAATAAATCCATAATGCCATCCGGCATCTTAACCGAAGCATCTACCGGAATCTCTTTATAATTAATATTCATATCACGAATGATATCATAATAAGAGGTTTCCGTATGGTGAATATCTCCGGTAGTCCAGGTTCTAACCTTTACTCCCTCTGCACTATATGTACAATTCACATCATAATCATACATCCAGAACGGCACATACTCTCCCACCATGCTGTTGAGACGTACCTCGGATAAGAAATCCGTAGGCGCGAAGGTAGCCTTCTTAAAACGCTGGCGAAGAGCATTTTTCACCATATCCTTACTGAGCT
>CAZOSU010000223.1:0-5037 GCA_964582515.1 uncultured Acetatifactor sp.
GTTTTCTGGCACCGAAACACTGCGCAACCATTACCCTGGCACCGGTGGAAATACCGATAAACAAAACCAGCAAAAGATTAAAGATGGGGCTTGCGGAGCCTACGGCAGCAAGTGCATTATCGCCCACATACTGGCCTACTACAATACTATCCACCGTACTGTAGAGCTGCTGGGCTATATTACCGATAATCATGGGAATGGCAAAGATTAATATCTTTTCCCATGGCTTACCTTCTGTCATATCCGAGGGAGAGAATAATTGTTTTAATGTCATATGTAGTCATCCTTTCCTAAAAATGTGCTAAACTTTAATATAACATAAAAAACAATTTTTTTCGACATAAAGTTATGTAAAAATTGTTTTACTCGTCAGGTGACAGAGGTGGTGACTTGTCAAAAATATTCATTGGAGATATAATGAAAGATACGCTTAAAGAGACGAAAGTAGAGGTTACAGGATATGAGTGAAGAAAAAATGAATCCTTTGGGAAGTGCACCGATTGGGAAGCTGATGGTAAAATTCGCCATTCCCAGCATCGTGGCTATGCTGGTTGGTGCGCTCTATAATATTGTTGACCAGCTGTTTATCGGTCATGCAGTGGGAACGCTGGGAAATGCGGCAACGAATATTGCCTTCCCGTTTACTACCTCCTGTCTGGCGCTGGCTCTTTTATTTGGTATCGGCGGTGCGTCCTGCTTTAACTTAAATCTGGGAAGGGGAAACAAAGAGGCGGCACCCTATTTCGTGGGAAATGCAGCATTCATGCTGGTAGTCTGTGGAACGCTTCTTATGCTGATTACACAGCTGTTTTTAGAGCCGCTTCTTATTCTGTTTGGTTCTCCGGCGGATGTTTTGCCTTATGCGGTGCCCTATGTACGGATTACTTCTATCGGCTTTCCCTTCTTGCTGCTGGGAACCGGTGGCGGCCATCTGATGCGTGCAGACGGAAGTCCCAAGATGACTATGATATCTAACCTGACCGGAGCTGTCATCAATGTAGTGCTGGATGCTCTTTTTGTACTGGTGTTCCACTGGGGAATGGAGGGTGCAGCACTTGCTACCATCATCGGTCAGCTTGTATCCGCAGGTATTGTAATTAATTACATGCGCCATTATAAGACAGTAAAGCTGGAGAAAAAGCATTTTATCCCCAATTTCAAGTATTTGAAGGATATTATGGCTATCGGTATGGGCTCCTTCTTTAATCAGCTGGCCATGATGCTGGTGCAGATTGTACTCAATAATTCGTTGAAGCATTATGGTGCTCTTTCCGTATATGGAGAATCCATTCCCATTGCTTGTACCGGTATCGTGATGAAGGTAAATCAGATTTTCTTCTCAATTATCATCGGTATTGCCCAGGGTAGTCAGCCGGTGGAAAGCTTTAACTATGGTGCAAGGAATTATAAGCGTGTACGAGAGGCCTATCGGCTGGCGGCTATGACAGGTGGTGCAATTTCGTTATGTTCCTTTATTCTGTTCCAGACCATGCCCAGACAGCTTCTGTCACTTTTTGGAGAGGGAACGCCGGAGTATTTTGAGTTTGGTGTAAAGACCTTCCGGGTAATGCTGTTTTTTACCTGGTTTAACTTTATGCAGCCCATTACCTCCACCTTCTTTACCTCCATTGGTAAGGCAATTAAGGGTGTGTTCTTATCTATGACAAGGCAGATTATTTTTCTGCTTCCGTTGATTTTGTTTTTACCTACGCTCTGGGGCATTGACGGGATTCTTGTAGCAGGACCTATTGCAGATTTTCTTGCAGGCTTGGCAGCGGTGATTATGGTAGCTGTGGAATTCCGAATTATGAAAAAAGAAGAAGTGAAATGTTAAAGTTCTATGAAATTCTTGATATCTGTCTTTTGCGTGTTACAATGGAATAGAATGAAATTAAGAGAATGAAGGAGGTAAACATGGAGCAGCTTAAGAGACTTTTACGGGAAGTAAAAGAGTTTAAAGTGGCGGCGCTTATCACACCGCTGTTTATGCTGTTGGAAGTGTTCTGTGAGACATTGATTCCCTTCCTTATGGCATCCATCATCGATGATGGTGTGGAAGCCGGAGATATGAATCACATTTATTTGGTCGGGGCTATCATGATTGTGGTAGCCGGAGTGGGACTCTTTGGCGGCATCATGGGTGGAGTGTTCGGGGCAAAAGCGTCCACAGGATTTGCGAAGAATCTGAGAGAGAGTATGTTCAATCATATTCAAACCTTTTCTTTTTCTAACATTGACAAATTCAGTACAGCAGGTCTGGTGACCAGACTGACTACGGACGTAACCAATGTGCAGAATTCCTTCCAGATGTGTCTGCGTATGGCCATGAGAGCGCCCGCCAGTCTGATTTGTGCACTGGTAATGGCATTTTCCATCAATGCGAGGATTTCCATGGTGTATCTGGTAGCGGTACTTCTGCTGGCAGTGGTATTGATTTTTATTATCCGCAGGGCGACGGCTACCTTTAAGGAAGCGTTCCCCAAATATGATGCCTTGAATGCATCGGTGCAGGAGAACGTATCCGCTATCCGAGTGGTGAAGGCATATGTACGTGAGGAGGAAGAGACCAGAAAATTCCATAAGGCAAGTAAGGCTATTAATGACATTTTCACTAAGGCTGAAAAGAATGTTATCGTCAATCAGCCGGTAATGCAGCTTACGGTATATACCTGTATTATCTTAATCAGCTGGCTTGGCGCCAAGATGATTGTAGGTGGTGAGCTTTCCACCGGTGAGCTGATGAGCCTTCTTGCATACTGTATGAATATACTTATGAACCTGATGATGCTTTCCATGATTTTCGTAATGCTCTCCATGAGTACGGCAAGTGTAAATCGTATTTATGAGGTATTGACTGAGGAAAGCGATTTAAAGAACTCGGAGAATCCAGTGATGGAAGTGGCAGATGGAAGCATTGTATTTAAGGATGTGGAGTTTGCTTATAAGCAGGGGGCAGAGGAGCCTATATTAAAGGATATTGATTTAGAGATTAAATCCGGTGAGACCATCGGTATCCTGGGAGGTACCGGTAGTGGTAAGACCTCTTTGGTGAATTTAATCAGTCGTTTATATGATACCACCAAGGGGGAAGTAATTGTCGGCGGCAGAAATGTAAAGGAATACGATATGGAGGCTCTGCGTAATCAGGTGTCCGTGGTGCTGCAGAGCAATGTGCTTTTTGCCGGAACTATCTACGATAATCTTCGCTGGGGAGATGAAAACGCCACAGAAGAGGAGTGCAGGAAAGCCTGTCAGCTGGCTTGTGCGGATGAATTTATCAGTCGTTTCCCGGATGGCTACGAGACCCATATCGAGCAGGGCGGAACCAATGTATCCGGTGGGCAGAAGCAGCGTCTGTGTATTGCCAGAGCGCTTTTGAAAAAGCCGAAGATTCTTATCTTAGATGACAGTACCAGTGCCGTGGATACCGCTACGGATGCAAAAATTCGTAAGGCATTTAAGGAAGCAATTCCGGGCACTACCAAGATTATCATTGCCCAGCGAGTGTCCAGTATTCAGGATGCAGACCGTATCATCGTCATGGAGGATGGTAAGATTGATGCCTTTGATACCCATGAGAGGCTGTTAGAAACCAACGAAATTTATCGTGAGGTATTTGAATCCCAGACCGGCGGCGATGGAGACTTTGATGAGAAGGAGGGAATCTGATATGGCAGGACCGATGCAACGTGGCCCCATGGGCCGGGGACCCAAGGTGGAAAATCCCGGCAAGCTTTTTAAGCGACTGATGCAGTATGTGTTTCGTTATTATAAATGGCACTATGTGGTAGTGATTGCGTGTATCTTTATCAGTGTGTTTGCCAATGTAAGAGGTATGCTTTTTACCCAGACATTGATTGACGATTATATTGCACCCATGTTACTTTCCGATAATCCGGATTTTGGGCCGCTTCTTGGAGCAATTGCGCAGGTGGCGGTATTTTATGCCATAGGTATTATTGCGGGCTATACCCAGTCCAGAGTGATGGTTACAGTGACCCAGGGAAGTCAGATGTATCTTAGAAATGAGCTTTTTGAGCATATGGAGAAGCTTCCCATTAAATATTTTGATACTCACTCCCATGGCGATATCATGTCCATTTATACCAATGATATTGATACCCTGCGTCAGATGATAAGTCAGAGTATTCCTCAGGTAATTAATAGTGCCATTACGATTGTCAGTGTATTTGTAAGTATGGTGTCATTAAGTATTCCCCTTACCGGCGTGACACTTCTGATGATTGTGGTAATGTTCCTTGCTACCGGTTATGCTGCAGGAAACAGCAGCAAGCACTTTGTGGTGCAGCAGAAGATGCTGGGTCAGGTAAACGGATTCATCGAGGAAATGATGGGTGGCCAGAAGGTGGTGAAGGTATTCTGTCACGAGGATAAGAATATTGCGCATTTTAAGGAGATTAACGATGACCTTTGCACCAATGCCTATCGTGCAAATGCCTATGTAAATCTGCTTGGTCCAATCAATGCGCAGCTGGGAAATGTGAGCTATGTAATTTGTGCCATTGTGGGTGGTGCGCTGGCGCTTTCAGGCTTTGGCGGATTTACACTGGGTGGTCTTGCCAGCTTTTTAAGCTTAAATAAGAGCTTTAGTATGCCGGTAAACCAGATTTCCCAGCAGTTTAATTCCATCGTTATGGCTCTAGCAGGTGCGGAGCGTGTATTTAAGCTGTTGGACGAAGAGGTGGAAGTAGATAATGGCTATGTTACTTTAGTAAATGTAAAGGAAGAGAACGGTAAGCTGGTAGAGTCTGATAAGCGTACCGGACGCTGGGCATGGAAGCATCCCCACAGAGCTGAGGGTACGGTGGATTATGTGGAGCTTTTGGGCGATGTGGTATTTGATGGCGTGGATTTCGGATATAGTGATGAGAAGATGGTGCTTCACGATATCCATCTTTTTGCGACGCCGGGACAGAAGATTGCCTTTGTAGGTTCTACCGGTGCGGGTAAAACAACCATTACCAATTTGATTAATCGTGTCTATGATATTCAGGATGGAAAGATTCGTTATGATGG
>CAZOSU010000224.1:0-5000 GCA_964582515.1 uncultured Acetatifactor sp.
GTACTGGAAACATATAGGCATGTGTACCAAAAAACTTTGTTGACAGACAATACCGAAAAGACCATTCAATTTTATAAATCCGTGGGATTTATGATGGATACGGATATTGAATGTAGGGCATTTTTAAAGGTATATTAATTAAAAGAGAAGACGGAGATGTATAAATGTTAGATGGATTACTGAGGATGTCCCATGGCATGAACAGCAGATTCCCGGAGGGAAATCATCCCTATCAAATTATGACCAGACTTCTTGAAGAGTGCGGAGAAGTGGCGAAGGAAGTGAATCACTTTGAAAAAAGCGGGACCAAGGCATTGCGGCATGGGGAGCCATCAAAGGAAAAGCTGGCCGGAGAAATCAAGGATGTATTGAATGCTTTGATGCAGCTGACTATATATTATAATGTGGAAAAGGAGCTAGAGGAGTCTATTGAGAAGTCAATTGCACAGCTGACAGAAGAGGGACACATAAAAAGAGGAGGTACAGCCAATGAGTAAAAAAATTGTCATATCTTTTCCGGGAGGAAGGGGCTATGAGGTGCCGCTACTTTATTTTGGAGCGAAGTATTTCGAGGATATTGGGTATGAAAAGATATTTATAAATCATCCGATATCCGGGGAGAAGGAGTTTGCTGCACTCGTAGATAATGCGGGGAAAGTGCTGGAGACCATCAATTTTGCGGAATATGAGGATATCGTATTTGTGGCAAAAAGTATAGGAACCTTGGTAGCTTGTGAAATAAAGGAAAGGTACAATATTCCGGCATCGCTGATTCTTATCACTCCTGTGGAAGGAGCTCTGCCTTATATTAACGAAGATAATGATATCCTTCTGGTGGCAGCAGCAGAAAGAGACAGGCACTGGGACACTAAGCGCTTGCAGGAGCATTGCGAAAGGAAAAATGTAAAGTGTTATGTGGAGCCGGATATCGGTCACCGCATGGAAGTGATGAACGATTTGCAAAGGAATTTGAATGTTATCACAAATGTAATAGGACAGCTGAAATAGGGGGCAATATGAAAGAGTATAAGGTAGTAGAGGTCGATAAGAAAAAAGATGTAGAGAAAGTAATGAACGATATGGCGAAGCAGGGCTGGGAGGTAGTAAGTGTAAATTTCTGGAGCTATTGGAAGGTCAGCTTAATGATCACCTTTGTGAGAGAAAAATAGAAAAATAGAAAAATAGAAAAGATAATAAAGGTAGTAGCCAAACGGAAAATAGTATGCTAAAATTAACGACATGATATAGTAATAAAAACCACTTATCAAAGGAGATACATGTCATGCCATATTTTGAAATATATACGGACTCTTCCTGTGATTTATCAAAGGATATGATAGCGCAGTATGATTTGAAGGTTATGCAGCTGGAAGTAATCATTGATGATAAAGAACCGGTACTAAACAGAGATATTGAAGCGAAGGATTTTTACGACCAGCTTCGTAATGGTGCTAATGCCAAAACTGCTGCCGTAACTCCCGGCTTTTTCCAACAGCATATGAAAAAAAGCTTGGAGGAAGGAAAAGACATTCTTTATTTAGGTTTTTCTTCCGGTCTTTCTACCACTTATAATAGTGGTGCCATGATTCTGGATGAGCTGAAGGAGGAATTTCCTGAGCGAAAGATTATGCATATGGATACTCTTTGTGCATCGGTAGGACAGGGACTTCTGGTGCATTATGCAGCTCTTGGGAGAGAGGCTGGCAAGTCCATGGAAGAGATATATGAGGAAATTTTAGCCATTAAGGATAAGATTCACCATGAAGTAACCGTGGATGATTTATTTTTCTTAAAGCGTGGTGGCAGAATCAGTGCTACTACAGCAGTAGCAGGCTCCATTTTAAAGATTAAGCCCCTCATCATAGTTACGTCAGAGGGAAAGCTGGAAACGGTGGGAAAAGCCAGAGGAAGAAAAAATGCAATGAGAACCATGATTGCCAATATGAAGGAAACCGCTGATATTGATACCTGGAATCATGTGTTTATTTCCCACGGTGACTGTTTAGAGGATGTAACAGCGGTAAAGGAAATGGTGGAGGCAGAATTCCCGAAAGCAAAGGTAACGATAAGTGATGTAGGCCCTGTTATCGGTGCACACACAGGTCCGGGTGTTATCGCACTTTGTTTCCTTGGTAAAACCATAAAAGGTACAAAATAGAATACTATGTTAAGGGAAATCGTTGGATTTCCCTTTTTTAATAAATAAAAATTAACCCTTGTTCTTTTTTGAATAATCTAATATAATGAAATAGAACATTTGTTCTAATTTAGGTATTGGAGGATTCATTTATGATAAAAGATGTTTATGTAGAAATTCCTGTGTTGGAAACTGATTGTTTTCTGTTGCGAGAGATTGATATGGAGGCGGATGCAGAGGACCTACTCAAGGTTTATTCCGATGAAAGGTCTTTACCATTGTTTAATTCTGACAACTGCTGGGGGAATTTTCATTGTACAACACTTCAGCAGGTGCAGGGGATGATTTCTGCATGGCAGGGAGAATATACCCAGAAATACTATGTAAGATGGGCGGTTGTGGACAAAAGGTGTGGGAAGGCTATCGGTACCATCGAGCTTTTTAACCGAAAGGCAGGGGACTATTTCACGGATTGTGGACTGTTGCGTCTGGACTTGCGTAGTGACTATGAAAATGAAGAAAGTATCAGGGATATTTTAAGTCTGATTGTGGCGTACACAAAGGAGCTGTTTCATTGTGACTGGATGGCTACCAAGGCAGTACCACTTGCCGAAGAACGTATCAGGGTGTTAAAGTCTATGGGCTTTACTTTGTCTAAGGAAGTGATAAATGGTAAAAACGGAGTTACCTATGGTGACTACTACGAAAAGGAGATTTAGATATGGCATTTGATTTTAAGAAGGAATACAAGGAATTCTACATGCCGAAGAATAAGCCTGAGATTGTACAAGTGCCGCTGGCGAATTATATTGCAGTGCGTGGAACAGGTGACCCCAATGAGGAGGATGGTGATTATAAAAAAGCCATCGGAATTCTGTACGCTTTGGCGTACACCATAAAAATGAGCTATAAAACGGATTACAAAATTCAGGGCTACTTTGAATATGTAGTGCCACCTTTGGAAGGCTTCTGGTGGCAGGAGGGTATGGAAGGAATAGATTACGGAAAAAAGGAGGAATTTCACTGGATTTCCGTGATACGGCTTCCGGATTTTGTAACGAAGCAGGATTTTGACTGGGCGGTGGAGACCGCTACTGGAAAAAAGAAGCTGGACTGTAGCTGTGCGGAGTTTTGGACAATTGAGGAAGGCTTATGTGTACAGATTATGCATCACGGTCCCTTTGATGAAGAACCGGCTACCGTAGCTTTGATGGATGCTTATTTAGCAGAAAATGGGTATGAGAATGATTTTACCGAAAGCAGACGTCACCACGAAATTTACTTATCAGATGCTCGAAAGGTTGCACCGGAGAAATGGAAAACGGTGATTCGGCACCCGGTGCGGAGAAAGTAAAGATAGAGGATATCCCCTTAGAATGATATGCGCAGTTCTAAGGGGATTTTTATAAAAAAATTTTCAAACAAAACCTATCCATAGAGGTACTATAATAATAGAAGCGGAAAACATGCATGTCAGCTTTTATATACGGAGAATACCATGAAACTATCAGAGGATTTACTTGAAGAGTATACGAAGAAAATATTGGGATTTGCCTACGATAAAACCGGGAATTCCTACGAGGCAGAGGAGCTTGCCCAGGAGATTATGTTGCAGCTCCTCAGCTGTATGAACAGGCAGGTAGAGGTGGAGTATTTGAGCAGCTTTGTATACACGGTCAGCTGCTACACATGGTCAAAGTATCTGCGTAGAAACAAAAAATACCGGGATTACGAGGAATTGGATAAATTGGATGTAACGGATGCTACGCAGGATGTGGAGCTGGAGGTTACGGATAAAATCTTGTACGCAAAGCTTCGAAAGGCTATTTCCTCGCTGGCAAAAACCCAGAGAGAAATTATTGTGATGCATTATTACCATAATAAGACAACCTCTGAAATCGGAAGACTTCTGGACATGAATGAAAATACTGTCAGATGGTATCTTGGTAGCATCCGTAATTCGTTAAAGGAGAAATTGAATATGAAAGATAATTTAGATTTTACCCCAGTGAATCTATGTGTAGGCATTGACGGACGTATGGAAAATACAGACAATTTTAAGGGCTTGGAAAGTGATTTACTGGTACAGAATATTGCGCTGGCTTGCTATGGAGAACCACTTACCATTACGGAGATTTCAGAGAAGCTGAATGTGGCGGCGGCTTATCTGGAGAGGCACCTGGAGCATATGGTTTACATGGACTTTCTGCGGGTGAGTGGGAAGAAGTATCAGACAAATTTCTTCATCAGTAACAGGGAAATCGAGCTGGCCAAGGCAATTTATGGGTATGAAAATGCCGCACCCCATGCAGAAAAAGTGTACGATGCGGTAATGGCAAGGAAAGAGGATTTATTGTCCATTGATTATTTTGGGAAAGGAAATGTGAAGGAGGAGCATTTTCTTTGGTATGTACTCTTAAAAACAGCACAGGAAAAGGCATATGAGCAGATGCAGAAGGAGTGGGACAATTGTGAACTGCTGCGTCCCATGCGAAAGGATGGCTCGGAGTACTGGATTATGGCCAATACCATATTTATGAATGATTTAGAGGAGGAAGCACTTAGAGATTATTTAAGTTACCGCTGCTGCAGGGGCTACAAAAGTAGTATGGATGATTACATTGGTGGTGTTTATCAGGCAGATACTTACTTTTCCATCGATATGGGATTTAGAAAAATTACAGAAGGTCAAAATCATTTAAAGGTTCTTCATTTGGCAGAGGCTGTTATGAAGGCAGAAAAAGAAGGCCGTGAAATGAATGATATTGAAAAGCTATATGTTTCCGAATTTGTAAAAGAGGGTTATGTTGTAAATACCGATGACTTAGAGCACTCTGCACGGTCATTTAGAGCAGACCTTCCG
>CAZOSU010000225.1:0-4992 GCA_964582515.1 uncultured Acetatifactor sp.
AACAGACCTTGAACCAGCTTTTGACAGAAATGGACGGATTTGAAGGAAATAATGGCGTCATCATTCTGGCTGCAACCAATCGTCCGGAATCACTGGACCCTGCGCTCCTTCGTCCCGGCCGTTTTGACCGTCGTGTTCCCGTGGAGCTGCCGGATTTACAGGGAAGAGAAGCGATTTTAAAAGTTCATTCCAAGAAAATCAAGATTGCAGATGATGTGGATTTCACGCAGGTAGCACGAATGGCTTCCGGTGCATCAGGAGCTGAGCTTGCCAATATTATCAATGAAGCAGCTCTTAGAGCAGTGCGAGACGGACGAAAATATGCAACACAGGCCGATTTGGAAGAGAGTATTGAGGTTGTAATTGCAGGTTATCAGAAGAAGAATGCAATTTTGACGGATAAAGAAAAATGGACGGTTGCCTGTCATGAAATAGGACATGCCTTGGTGGCGGCGAAACAGACAAATTCTGCGCCGGTACAGAAGATTACAATTATTCCCAGAACCTCAGGAGCCCTGGGATATACCATGCAGGTGGAAGAGAATAACCACTATCTGATGACCAAGGAAGAAATCGAAAATAAGATTGCTACATACACAGGTGGCAGGGCAGCAGAAGAGGTAGCGTTTGGGACGGTTTCAACCGGAGCTTCTAATGATATAGAGCAGGCCACAAAATTGGCGCGTGCCATGATTACAAGATATGGTATGAGTGAAGATTTTGATATGGTCGCACT
Organism: uncultured Acetatifactor sp.; assembly: GCA_964582515.1. Lineage (GTDB taxonomy): Bacteria > Bacillota > Clostridia > Lachnospirales > Lachnospiraceae > Acetatifactor. Next base: position 737 of record CAZOSU010000225.1, read on the forward strand.
GGAAACGGTTACTAATCAGTACCTGGGCGGAGATACATCCCTTGCCTGTTCCGTGGAAACGCAGACGGAGATTGACAGACAGGTGGTTGCTCTTGTGAAAAAACAACATGAAAAGGCAATACAGATATTAAAAGAAAACGCAGAGAAGCTTAGTGAGCTTACAAAATATCTTTATGAGAAGGAAACAATTACAGGAGAAGAATTCATGAATATTCTGAATTCATGATTTGTTACACGTAACAAAAGAAAGGCGCCACATTTTGTGACGCCTTTTTACATGTCATGATAAGTTAGTTATTATCGTCTGCCGGGTCCCCCCATAGGTCCATGTCCTCTGCCGCCGGGTCCCCCCATGGGACCATGACCATGCATTCCTGGCCCACCCATGGGACCGTGGCCATGCATTCCGGGCCCGCCCATAGGTCCGGTGTGGGGTGGCATCACCGGTGGTCTTCTTCTTCTGTGAACCATGCGGCTGAGCAAAGAAACACCGAGTGCAGCGCCTGCAACAGTACCCACTGTTTTTGCTGTATTAGACCATTGCCGATTTGTATTTTGGTTGTATGCATTTTGTGCATTTGTTTCCCCAATTGCGGTACCGCAATTAGGGCAAAAGTTTGTAGTGGCAACCAGATTGGCACCACAGCTTGGACAATAAGACATAATAAAACTCCTTTCTTTTTTCTGTTTTGATTATTGTAAACCAGAAATCTAAACTGAAACGAAATTAAGGCCGGATAATCAGCATATATGGGCATCGAAATAATAAAATAGTTATTAAAACAATCTGTTTTTTTTAGGAAGAGTAGTATTGTTTAGTTTGAGTTTAGAATTCGAGAGTATTCTCTGCTTTACAATCCTCAAAAAAATTGTGAAACACATGAAAGATACAATAGCTTTAAATAATATGAGTTTTGGAAAGGAGATTTTATGTTACAACTTAAAAATATTAAGAAAGAATATCCCGCAGGTGGAGATAAGGTTGAGGCTCTCAAGGGGGTAAGCCTGCAATTTCGTGAAAATGAATTTGTTTCAATATTGGGACCATCCGGTTGTGGAAAAACCACCATGCTGAACATTATTGGAGGTCTTGATGGGTACTCAGATGGAGATCTTATCATTAATGGAAAATCAACGAAGGATTTCAAAGACCGAGACTGGGATTCGTATCGAAACCATTCCGTGGGCTTTGTGTTCCAAAGCTATAATTTAATCCCACACCAGACCGTATTGCAGAATGTAGAACTGGCACTTTCCCTGTCCGGTGTTTCCAAGGCGGAGCGCAGACAGCGTGCGAAAAAGGCATTGGAGGAGGTTGGTCTTGGCAATCAGCTGAAAAAGAAACCATCCGAGATGTCCGGCGGGCAGATGCAGCGTGTTGCCATTGCCCGTGCCCTTGTCAATAACCCGGATATCATTTTGGCAGATGAGCCTACCGGCGCTCTGGATACAGAAACCAGTGTGCAGGTCATGGATATACTGAAGGAAGTGGCAAAAGACCGCCTTGTGGTGATGGTTACGCATAATCCGGAGCTGGCAGAAAAATACTCTACCCGTATTATCCGTATGCTGGATGGTAAAATTATTGATGATTCTGCGCCCCTGTCAAAAGAGGAGATTGCAGAGGAATGTAAAAAGGAAATAGCAAAAGCAGATATAGAAAAGCATTCGAAAAAGCCATCCATGTCTCTTGGAACCTCCTTCGGGCTCTCTCTTAAAAACCTGTTTACCAAAAAGGGACGTACTGCACTTACTTCCTTTGCAGGCAGTATCGGTATCATTGGTATTGCTCTGATTTTTGCAGTATCCCAAGGTATGACAGCCTATATTAATACCTTGCAGGAGGATACGCTGGCGTCCTATCCGTTGACTTTGGAAGCGCAAAGTATTGATATGAGCTCCTTGATGGAAACCTTTATGAGCCAGGCAAAGTCGGAAGCTGAGCATGAAAATGATGCCGTTTATCAAAAAGGCATGATTTATGAAATGGTCAATTCACTGAGCGCCATGGAAACCACCGAAAACGATCTGCAAGCCTTCAAGGAATACATAGAGACGGAGCGTGCTGACGAAAATAGCTCTACAGGGCTGAAAGAGGCTATCAGTGGTATTCAGTATACCTATGATATGGATATGTTAATCTATACGGAAAATGTAGATGGCACCATAATTCAATCGGATTCCCAGGCACTTATGCAGGAATTGCTGGTGGAATATGTAGGCCTGGATATGTCTTCGCTGACAAGTGTGGGTTCTTCTTCTGCTGTTGGCATGAGCACCATGTCAAGCATGTCCCCCATGGGAGTTACTTTATGGCAGGAAATGCTCCCCGGAGATGACGGCAAATTAGTAAGCCCTCTTTTGGAGAAGCAGTATGATGTGATTTATGGCTCCTGGCCCGATGAGTATGATGAAGTTGTTCTGGTGGTAGATGAGAACAATGAAATCAATGATATGACCCTCTACGCCCTGGGACTTAAGTCAAAAGATGAAATTGATACATTGGCAGAAGCTGCATTCAACAAAGCAGAGGTGGAAGCAACGGGGCAAAATTGGACCTATGAGGAAATCTGTGATATGGAATTTCGTACCATATTCAGTTCTGATTGCTATACACTTGACGAACAAACCGGTCTTTATACCGATTTGCGTGATACACAGGCTGGACTCAAATATCTGTACGATAATGGCACAGTTTTGAAGGTATCAGGAATTATTCGTCCCAATGAAAATGCTGTTTCAACCATGCTTACCGGTACCATTGGTTATACCAGCGAGCTTACAGAATATGTAATTGAAAATTCCAAGGATTCCTCAGCTGTAAAGGCACAGCTTGCAGATTCCTCCACGGATATTTTTACCGGCTTGCCTTTCCGGGAAAATACCGGTAATTTAACCGAGGAAGAAAAAATAACCGAGTTTATGGAATATATTGAATCACTGGATGAGGCAGAAAAGGCAGACGCTTATGTGAAGATTATGAGTATCCCTGCACAGGAGGAACTGGATGCAATCGTATCACAGACAATGGCTTCGATGACTCGCGCAGATATGGAAACTACAATGCTTCAGGCAATAAGTGTGCAGATGGGCATGGCGGAAAGTGATATAAAGGACTACATTGCTGCTATGTCAGATGAAGATATTACAGAGATGTTTACCATGATGGTCGAAGAGCAGACCAAGGTACAGTATGCGGAACAGGTGAAGGCGCAGCTTGGTACTATGAGTACAGCGCAGCTGGCAGGTGCTCTGGATATGGCAATGCCGAACTACACCAATGAGCAGCTTGCAATCTACCATGATGAGGTTCTTGTTTTCTCTGATTCAAGCTATCAAGATAATCTTCGGGAATTAGGTTATGTAGAGTTGAATAAGCCTTCAACAATTAATCTCTATGCATCCACTTTTGAAAATAAGGATGTGATTGAGGATGCAATTGCGGCTTATAACGAAAATGTAGATGAACTGGAAGAAATTACATATACAGATTATGTGGGATTGATGATGTCCTCTGTAACAACCATCATTAATGCAATTACCTATGTATTGGTTGCATTTGTTGCGATTTCTCTGATTGTATCCTCTATCATGATTGGTGTTATCACCCTGATTTCCGTACAGGAGCGTACCAAGGAAATTGGTATTCTTCGTGCAATCGGAGCATCGAAAAAGAATGTATCCAGCATGTTCAATGCAGAAACGGTGATTATAGGATTTACTTCTGGTACATTGGGTGTTCTCATTACTTACCTGCTTTGCATTCCCATAAATATGGTTTTACATCATTTTACCGGTATCAATAACCTCAATGCATTTCTTCCGGTTCCCATTGCTTTGGTACTGATAGGAATTAGTGTAGTACTGACACTTTTTGCCGGCATTATTCCATCCAGAAGTGCAGCCAAGAAGGATCCGGTTGTAGCACTTAGATCTGAGTAAGCGGATTAGAAATAGGAGGCGGAAGACGAATGGGAAAAGTAATAGACTAAAATGGAAATGATCGGAAGCAAGCCTCCAAGCCTCCAAGTCTCAAAGGATTTGGAGGTTATCTTTTTCCCTTTTTTAGAGGAATTTAATTTCTGAAACAAACAATTTCTGATACAATATCTTAGAAGGTGTGCTAACGATATAAGGAGGTTAGATTGTGTTTAATATATTGATTGCAGAGGATGACTATGATGTATGTCAGCTTTTTAAGCATGTATTACTGCAAAAAGGATATAGTGTAGCTATGGTTTCTAATGGGAAAGAAG
>CAZOSU010000226.1:0-4990 GCA_964582515.1 uncultured Acetatifactor sp.
AAAACCAACCTGTAAATAGAAACGTCCGGTCTGAGAAAGCTCTGCTGCGTCAGGACATTTAATCATATCCTGGCTGTCTGATTTCTCTTGTACCTTCAAACAAACTCTGAACTTACTGTTACTCCAAATTTGATCATCTACAACACCACTCGGTTTCTGCGTTGCCAGAATCAAATGTACACCTAAACTTCGACCAATACGGGCAGCACTGATTAACTGCTCCATGAACTCCGGTTGTTGCGTTTTTAATTCCGCAAACTCATCAGAAATAATAAACAGATGTGGAACCGGTTCTTTTACCACACCTTCCCGATACAGCTTCTGATACTTGTAAATATCCATTGTACCTTCATTTGCCGTTTTTCTCGCTTCATTAAATATTGCCTGTCTTCTTCTAAGCTCACTCTGAATAGAAATCAATGCACGCTTTACGGCAGAGCCATCCAAATTGGTAATGGTACCCGCCAGATGCGGAAGTCTAACCCCCTGCTCATCATTTTCAAAAGCACCCGTTAATCCACCACCTTTATAATCGATTAAAATAAATGCCACTTCATCCGGGTGGAAATTAACAGCCATGGATAAAATGTATGTAATAATGAATTCTGATTTACCAGAACCAGTCATACCAGCCACAAGCCCATGAGGTCCATGATATTTTTCGTGTAAATCAAGCTGGAAGGTATCACCCGTTGTTCCTACACCAACGGGTGTCCGTAATGTAATCGTTGGATTATTTTCTTTCCATCTCGTTAATGAATTCAAATGCTCAATTCTTCCCACATGGAACATCTCCAAAAATGTCATCATATTTGGAAGAGCATATCTACTGTTATCCAAATCCAGCTCAATATTTGCAATCTTTTCAGATAATCCCAACATTGTCATGCTATTGAAGGAATCCACCTTAAAGATGTGCTCCTTTCCAGTAGTATCGTTCTTATCAAATACCTTGCATTCTTTTCCAGAGCACATGATGACTGACTCTGTTTCTTTGGGTAAATCTTTTAATTCCTTACCATATACCAGAATACTAAATCCCACATTGTTCTTATACTTCAACAAGTGCTGTAGAGATTCACAATCATCCTGTAGTTTTTTGCTGGTGGAAATAATCACATAATATGGATTGTACTTTGAGTAAGGCTCTCGCTCATTATCGCCTCTGGAAAGTACATTTTTTTCCAAAAAAGCAGAAAGCTCTTTTACTTCACCAACCTCAGATGCGAGGAAACGTATATCCTTCTCATCATTCCAAAAATGCGGAATCCACTTTACAAAATTCCACCCCTCACTATCCAGATTTTCAGAAAACAGCATGATTTTTAACTCATCATAGCTATGTAAAGCAATCATCTGAAGAAGCAGGGATTTCATCATATTAAGACCATCTTCCCTCTTCCCTACAACACCTACCACCTTCTTATCAACCAAGGATACGCTAATAGGTACATCTGTCAATACCTTGGGCTCCATTCCCAGTGACAACATCGCATCCTGTAAATTGTCCTCTGCCATGGTAAAATGCTTTTCCTGAAATTTCACCTCCGCCTTAAGTGGCAAGGAACCCGTCCCCACCCGCAAACGCAGAAAATCGCTATGTCCAATCGCACGCTCCCACAAATTAGGCTGTTCATAAATAATACGTTTAGCACATTCCTCCGGAGAAATAACACTTGCATTCAAAATATCCGTCTGAATCTTAGAGTGTCTTCTAATTTCATCCCTAACCTCATCCAAGTATGCCAGATACTTCTGTTGCCTTTTTTGCTCACTTTTCTGTTTTTGTTTTTTTTCATATCTCTTAGTCAATACAGGCCACAATACAGTACCAAGCAACATACTCACTGCCATTAACATAGATGGCAATGCCTGCATATATGACCCTCCACTGTTAAGCACATTATTCACAGAAATAAGTGCAGTACTTACAGATGTAAATGCCATCGTTAATGACGGACCAAGCATAAGCGCCATCGGCACCGTATCCAATTTCTCCGCCTGAGGTGGTGGATCTATCTGGATTTCTGCTTCCTCAATCTCCCTCTGGAATCTAGGCGAACGAAAGAAATATATTTTTTCAATATCATCCTCTTCATCAAAAACTGCTTCCTTTTCCTTTATAGTCTGTGCTTGATAAGGAACAAGTGAATTGGAAGAAACTGTCCGCATATCATCCGGATTATTCATTGCCAGGAAATTATATCCGATAACAATCTTTAATCCCATGATATACACAAAGTCACCAGCTACTAAATTCTGTTTTTCAACACGAAATCCATTAACATACGTTCCGTTTGTGCTGTTACTATCTGTAATAGACCATCTTGTTCCATCAAAGGAAAGCACAGCATGTTTTCCCGAAACGAAACGATTTGTAAAACATATTTGATTATCTTTGCTTCTACCAATATTTAACGTTGTTGCTTCGCTGGCAACGTATTTTTTAAATACATTTCTGCTGTGGTCAATGGTCTCTGCGAATATTAATACACGTTCGTCACTTCCTGTTATCTTCAAATTGAAAAAGCTATTTTCCTGTAAAAGTACTTTTTCAAGCCTTTCATTATCCGCGTTCAGAACAGACACTCGCCTGTTGCTCTTTAATACCCACTCACCCTTTACAGCTTCTATGCCAAGTAACTCTCGACTTTTTCCATAGTCATCTACATCAGTAATCCAATATCTTCCCTTCACCTTACACGGTAAAGTCACGCTGAACATCTGCCTAGCTTTTATTAGATTTACTATCATAAAAACTATTTCTCCTTACGCTTTTTCTTGAGTATCATACTTATACTATCCGCTATCATTGCCTGAAGTCTTCCATGTGGCCAAAGCCACATGGAAGAAACATATAAACTATTTATTCTTAATTGCTTTTCTCTTTTTTCTTACGCTGCTTCACAGCTACTAGTGAGCCACCGGCTCCAAATAAAGCAACCACTCCTGCAATACTTCCCCAGAAAAGTGATTTATTAGCATACCAACGTACCAAAGCACTGGTAGATACCGTAATTCTGTCATTAAAGACAAATCCGGCACCTTCGCCAAATTCCATGGTTTCAGTATCAATACTATTACCTGCAATATCCCATGCTCTGATTTGAACGGTCTGCGCTTCACTACTCTCCATAATCGGGAAGTCTCCGGAATACTTTAACGGATTCTCTCCAAAATCTGTAATAGTCTCATATACCTGACCATTTAAAATAATCTCGATGGAGCTAAGTCCTCCAACATCCATAATGGTATACTTAACGTCTACTCTCTGTGCATCCACAATGGCTTTATCCAGATTGATAACATTCTGGAGCTGTGGAGGCGTAGTATCTACCACAAAGCTCATAGTATCAAGAACCTGATTTCCATTAGAATCTAACGTATTTTCAGGAACACTTGATGTTTCAAATACATCCTCTTTGTCATCCGTACTATACTTTGACGCAATGGCAATCTTATAAATTCCGTCCTCCGTAAAGAGTGATGCCGGAATCCTGTACTCATACTGATACCAACCGTTCTCATTTCCGCTTGTGGCACTATTGCTATCTACTCGCTTAGAAATAGCACCGGTGTCTGCACTGACAGCCTGACCGTCTCTGGTAATTAATACCATCAGTTCATTATCCATAAGTGCATTCGGGCTGTATTCCATAATAACCAAATCCTCTGTAATAGCAGGCTTTCCATCGCCTTCACTCTTTATGTACTGACCACCTTCCTTAATCAAGGACATCAGGTAATCGCCATATTCGTATACAGAACCAAAACGGTTTACCATAAATACAACATCGTCTAATGTTTTTACATTTCCTGCCTTATCTGTAATCTCCACTCTCAGTGTATAAATTCCGTCATACGCTACATCAGCCTCATCAAAAGGTACAAAATTTACAAAACCATCCTGCTCACCGAGATTTTCGTTTCTCTTATACTCTTCTCCGGAAACCTTCACCATCTTCTCACGCAAGCTTGTCCTGTAGAGCTCCACTGTGTAAGACTTCAGATTGGTGTCATTAAATGCAACCTTAGGCTCAACAACGCCCTTATAAGACTTACCATTCTCTACACCGGAAATCGTGGAAACCGGTGCTTTCGTATCAATGACAAAAGCCTCTGCTGACACACTATCAGTAAAATCAATGGTATCATTTTCGTTACCGGCCCGGTCAAGCATGGTAACACCAAATTTATATACGCCATCTTCTACATAAGCAATCACTGCAGTGTGTACATCTCCATTGTGTGACCATTCTACATCCGGATTATCCTTCTTAACACCATCGTACCAGATATCCCATTCCACTCTGGTAATATCAAAGTTGTGTTCCCTGATTTCCACAGTTGCCGTACGTGTTTCTTTAAAGAACTCTTCATTTCCGTCAGGACTGCTATCGTTGTCATAAGAAACACTTATTTGTGGCTGTGATTTATCAATTGTAAACTCGCGTGGTGCCACATTATCACCATAATTTGCCCCAAGGCATGGATTTGATGCCAAATCAGTATACGCAACGTCGAAGGTATAGTCTCCATCCGTACCATAAACAATCTGTGCTCTCCACTGAGTATTATCCTGATTTCCACTTCCTGCAATCTTGGTCCAGTCACTTAGACCAGGGATATACTCTTCCGAATTATTAATAGTAATCTGCACATCATTTGGATTAAAGTTTCTTTCCGTAATAGTAATAGTTGCTACACGGTCTTCTTTAAAGAACACTTCACTATCTGCACTATTATTATCATAGCTTACATCTATGGTAGGTGCTGTAACATCAATTTTTATTTTGGTCTGTGCTTCACTACCATTATTAGCATTATCTACAGCAGAAACGATAATTGTAACATCATTACTGTTGTTTTCTAATATTTCCAGTTTATCATCAGAAATATTAATTCTATCATGATAATAACTAACAGCTATTTTTCTATTTTCTGACAAAAAACTAAATTCAAATTTTCGTTCCGTATAATCAATGGCATG
>CAZOSU010000227.1:0-4971 GCA_964582515.1 uncultured Acetatifactor sp.
AAGGGACCACTGGCAGCATACCCAGTAGTAGGCGTGAAGGCTGTATTATACGATGGCTCTTATCATCCGGTAGACTCTTCCGAAAGGGCATTTAAGATGGCTGCCAAGATGGCATTTAAGAAGGGCTTCATGGAAGCGCATCCTGTTCTTCTTGAGCCTATCGCTAGCTTAAAGGTTACCGTACCTGACAGCTATACCGGTGATGTTATGGGTGACTTAAATAAGAGACGTGGTCGTGTGCTTGGTATGAACCCTGTTGCGGGCGGCAAGCAGACTATTGAGGCTGACATCCCTATGAGCATGCTTTACGGCTATTGTACCGACCTTCGTTCCATGACCGGTGGACGCGGTGAGTATGCTTACGAGTTCGCAAGATACGAGCAGGCTCCAAGTGATGTACAGGAGAAGGAAGTTGCAGCAAGAGCTTCTAAGGTTGCTGAAAATAGTGACGAAGAGTAATTTGTTTTTTTCAGAGGTGGCAGGGATGTCACCTCTGTTTTTTGTAGGGAAAATAAGTATCGGTATGAAGGATTGGGCATATGGAATATTTATTGTCGGACATACCCATTAATTGAGAGGAAAATTGTGGTTATGTAAACCGAATGGGCATATAGCGATTTTTTGTGTTTTGATACCCGGGAATTGGATAAAAACGTGGGCATAGGGGATATAAAGTTATATATATACCCAAAAAGATTTACATAACTAGTAAAAAACTAAGTTTAATAGATGCATAGTGGGTATACGGAAGATAAAATTTTCTATATACCCAAAAGAGCAAACGATATAGGAGGAAACATGGTCAAAGTAGGAATTATCGGAATGGGAAATATGGGTTGCAACTATGCCCGGATGATATGTAGTGGTTTGGTGCCGGGGATGGAGATTTGTGCTGTGACACGTATTAGGCCGGAGCGGCTGGAGAAGCTGCCGGAGCTGACAGAGGGATGCGTGCCTGTGTACGCCTCGGCGGAGGAGCTTTTTGACGCTGTGGAAAATGGCTGTCTAAAACTGGATGCGGTATTGGTTGTGACACCGCATAAGACCCACGAGGAGCAGGTGAGGAAAGCCCTTGCGCTGGGACTACATGTGCTCTGTGATAAACCAAGCGGAGTGTCCGTATCTCAGGCTCGCAGAATGAACGAAGCTGCAGCAATGCATCCGGAGCTTGTCTTTGGTATGGTATTTAACCAGAGAATGAATCCGGCATTCCGGAAAATGAAGGAAATCGTGGAAAGTAAGGTATACGGAAGCTTAAAACGTGTCAACTGGGTGATTACGGACTGGTATCGTCCCAATGCATACTATGACAGTGTGGCATGGCGTGGAACCTGGGAGGGAGAGGGAGGAGGAATCCTTTTAAACCAGTGTCCTCACAATCTGGATTTGTGGCAGTGGATTTGCGGTATGCCGGTGAGTGTGCAGGCGTTTTGCAAGGAAGGGAAATATCACAATATTGAGGTGGAGGATGAAGTGACTGCTTACCTGGAATTTGCAAATGGAGCTACAGGAACCTTTTATTCTACTACCGGAGAGGCACCGGGCATCAATCGACTGGAGATTTCTCTGGAGGATGCTTTATTGGTATATGAAAGAGATGCTCTAAGAGTCTGCGAGCTTGGTTTTAAGGAAGCAGAATACCGGAAAACTGCTACAGATTTTTTTGCCAAGATAAAGGGTACCTGGAAGGAAATCACCTTTGATGAGCCCAATACCATGCATGTAGGTATTTTAAATAATTTTGTGGATGCCATTAAAAAGGGCAGTGAACTGATTGCTCCGGGGCAGGAGGGGATTAAGAGCCTGATGTTGTCCAATGCCATGTATTTGTCTTCCTGGATGAAGTGCATGGTCACATTGCCCTTGGAAGAGGAAGCATTTGAGAGGGCGTATCAAAGCAAACTGTTGAGGTAGGTTATATAAAATTCAAATAATTGAAAATGAAAAGTATATACGAATATGCCAGACTAGTGCAACGGTTTTAAATTAACTACACCATATCACATGTCTATTTTCCTGATAGCACAGGATAAAAAGCCTCAGCGTAGCCCGCTACGCCTACGTTTTTTGCCCTGCACTCTCAGAAAATATCCTATGTGAATGGTGCAGTTATTTAGAAACCGTTACACTAGTAGTGGGTGTTGTCCAAATTGCGGTAAAAGATGTATCAAAAACCGGAAGGAAATGTACAGACCGGAAAGCCGGAGTATGAAGTGGAGGAAATCTTTATTTCGCAGTGTATCCTTTGCAAAATTGATGCAAAGGCATGGTAGAATCTGGTAAAATAAAAGAAAAGGGATTTTGCCATGAGAAAGATTTGGATTGTAAATATAGTGGTATCTATGAGTATGTTAATTTGTGGCTGTGGAAAGGTGGAAAATCCTTCCCGGTCGCAAATTAGCGAGACTGCCACGCCGGCCCCCTTTGTGGTGCATGTTTCTTCCTCGGAAAGTGCTGTGCCACAGGAGACAATAGAGCCTGAAGCTGTAGAGATAGACTGGGATGCTGTGCTGTCCCTCACGGCGGAGCATTTACCGGATTGGGAGGCGCTTAAAGATGCATTACCTCAGCCGGTGACCATTCTGGAGAGTTTTACGGGAGATTTGGGCTTGGATGGGAAAGAGGATACTGTAATTGTATATGAATATCCGGAGAATATAGGAGAGGAATTGAAATACCGCACACTGGCAGTGTTTACGAAAGATGAGGGCTACGAGTGCCTTGCCTTTCATGAGAAAATGATTCTGGACAGTGAGGCAGGGGGAACCTTTGGGGATCCGTACCGGTATACCCGCATTGAGGATAATGGAGAGCTGCATATTAATTTTTATGGCGGCAGTGCATGGCGTTGGGGCTATGATTTGTGGTTTGAACTGACAGGGGGAGAGCTTGTAATGAATCGTCTGGTGGATTCTTACTCCTATTCTCTCAGCGGGGATTTGGTGTCTTTGACACACAATTTCCGGGAGCAGAGCACTACCTGCGAGGCCACCTGGTATTTGGAGGAAAGTAATGTAGCGGTTCTTTATGAGTACCATTGGCCGGAGAATATCTCCATGCCAAGGTTTTCGGATATCCGTGGGGAAGGAGACTGGGGACAGTATGAGGTTCCGGAAATGGATGTACCGTTGCAGGTGTTTGATATTTTCTATGCGAATGAAGACAATAGAAGTAGGTTTACGGATTTTTCTGCGGAGGCGATACTGGATAAAGTCAAGGAAGAGAATTACCCGGAGATGGAGAAGGTCATGTATGATACTGACGTGATTTATCTGGAGGAGATTTCCGCTTTTGTGGGCTATCAGATGCCTGGGTACTACTATGAAAATGATGAGGGACTGCAATTATACTATCGTACTGCGTCTTATGATGCAGACCTTGGCTGGGAGCATGAGATTGGGGTCAGTGGAGATGGTATGCATGATTACATTTTATATAGGGATATTGATAAAACAAGTGCTGGGGCACAGCTGGATTTGCTTGCCAAGGCTGAAGGACTTGAGGGTATGTGGAGCTATATCGAGGAAAATAACGGAGGCTTCGCAGTGACTGATTTGGATAGAAATGGTCGTCTGGAAATTGTTTTTTCAACAAATATGGGAACCGGAAGATATTCCTATAATTCTTTTTACGAGGTGAACGAGGAATATGATGGTGTAGAGGAATGCTTCTATGCGGAAGGTACACGATATGCATCAGAGGCAGATATTTTGTGGCATACGGAGGTAGAGTGTTATTATGATGTAGAATCAAATACTCGTTATTATATATTTGATGATTATTTGCGAGAGGGTTTGCATCACGCGTATGTTAATCGAAGTGCAATGTATATGGAAGAGGGGGAGGTAAAATCTTTGCCTTTAGCATTTAAAGAATCCTCATGGAATAAGGAGCGAGAGGATTGGGATAAAATCTGCACCTCTGGGGATGGAGAGAAGTTAATCACAGAAGAAGACTATGATAACGCGGCAGTATGTTATTTTGAAGGAATGCCATGTGAAATAGTTCGGATTAGTTGGAAAAAGGGATTTTCTGACAAGTCCATAGTGTATGAAATGCTTAGTGAGTCTCTGGCAGAATCATCCTTCGTGTGGTAAATATTTTTTGTATGTATCTATTGACAATATGTGGTGATAAAAGTATGATTGGTATAACTAATCATACTTTTTAATGAGGAGAAGGATATGAACGGAGAAAACGGAAAGTACGCATGGACGGTGAAAATCGGAGAAAAGGGACAGTTTGTCATCCCAAAGGAGGGTAGGGAGATGCTGGGCATTAAGCCTGGGGATACGATTCTGGTGCTTGGAGACGTGGAGAGAGGATTGGCCATTTTGCCCAGGGATAAGATGGATAAGTTGATGTCCCAGATATTTGGTGAAATCAACATGTAGACATAGGAGAAGAGATGTGATGAGTAAGATTGTATTTTTCTGCATACCTGCGCACGGACATACCAACCCCACCTTGCCGGTTGTGAAGGAATTGGTATCACTGGGGCATGAGGTGTATTATTACAGCTTTAACGAGTTTAAGGAGAAAATAGAGGGGGTGGGAGCACATTTTATCAGCTGCGACCATATTGACTTAGGGATGGAGGAGACAGAAAAGGCAGGGGACAGAGTGGGTAAGGATATCGTATTTTCCACGGAGCTGATTGCGAAAGCAACCCTTGCCATGGATGACTTTGCCGTGGAGGAGATTGGGGCACTGAAGCCGGATGTGATTGTGGGAGATTCTGTGGCGTATTGGGGAAAGCTGACTGCCATGAAGCTGGGAGTGCCTTTTGTATCTTCGACTACCACCTTTGCATTTAATCAATATTCTTCGCGAATCATGAAGCAGTCCATCTGGGATTTATTTAAGATGATTTTCCAGATGCCGAAGACCGCAAGGCTTTTGCAGCCTCTTCGGGATAAGGGCTATCCGGCGGAGAATATTTTAAGCATTGTGCAGAATGATAATGATACC
>CAZOSU010000228.1:0-4964 GCA_964582515.1 uncultured Acetatifactor sp.
AACTCCGGTATTATGAAGCTATCCCAGGCAGTGGGCATTATTATGGGTGCCAATATCGGTACTACCATTACATCCTGGATTTTGAGTTTGACGGAGATTGAAAGTGGTGCATTTTTGTTGAAAATGTGTAAGCCTATTAATTTCTCTCCGATTATGGCGCTGATTGGTATTATTATCATTATGTTTTCCAAGAAGGAGAAGCATAAGAATATTGCAGAGATTTTAATTGGTTTTGCAATTTTGATGTATGGTATGGATGCCATGAGTAGCGCTGTGGAGCCGCTGGCCGATGACCCGAATTTTACCAGTCTTTTAACAAAGTTCTCCAATCCGATTTTGGGACTACTGGCAGGAGTTATTTTGACAGCGGTTATTCAGTCTTCTTCTGCATCGGTTGGTATTTTACAGGCATTGGCAGTAAGTGGGGCGATTGGATATAGCACGGCGATTCCCATTATTATGGGGCAGAATATTGGTACCTGTGTAACTGCCATGATTTCCAGTATAGGAGCAAACAAGAATGCAAAGCGTGCATCCTTGGTGCATCTGTATTTTAATATTATCGGTACGGTGCTGTTTATGGTTGTATTTTATGCGATAAATGCCTTTGTTGATTTACCATTTATGTCAGAATTGGCTACAGCATCCGGTATTGCAGTAATTCACAGCTTATTTAATATCTTTGCAACTCTTATTTTATTACCGTTCTCCCAGCTTCTTGTGAAGCTTGCGACGTTTACCATCAAGGATGATGAGGAGGATAAGATTAAGAGCCGCACGGACGAAGTTCTTGGCTGGCTGGATTCTCGTTTCTTAGAGACTCCTTCCTATGCTATTGAGCAGAGTAAAAATGTTGCGGAGGAGATGGCAAAGCTGGCGCAGGAGGCAATCACACTGGCACTTCCGTTGCTGGATAAGTATGATGAAGCAGTGGCAGAAAGAGTTGTAGAGCTGGAGAGAGAAGTGGATGTATTTGAGGATCGTCTTGGTACTTATCTTGTGCAGGTAAGCTCTAAGAATTTGTCTGAAAAGGACAGCCATGTTGTATCGGAGCTCCTGCACTGTATCGGTGATTTTGAGCGTATTTCTGACCATGCACGCAACTTAAAGGAAGCTGCGCAGGAAATGTATGAAAAATCCCTTTCCTTCTCAGAGGAAGCATCCGGGGAGCTGGTGCAGTATAGAAATGCGATTTCAGACATTATCCAGATTACTATGGACTGCTTTATCAATGAGGATTTAGATATGGCAAAGCAGGTAGAGCCTCTCGAGGAGGTCATTGACGGAATAAGTGATGAGATTAAGCAGAGACATATTAAGCGTCTCAGGGAGGGGAAGTGTACCATCGAGCTTGGCTTTATCCTTTCAGATGTAAGTACCAACTTAGAGCGTATCTCCGACCACTGCTCTAACATCGCAGTATGCCTGTTAGAGGTACATGAGAATGAATTTGATACACATGCATATATTAAGTCCTTAAAAAAGGAGAACAATCCGGAATTTGCCAAGATGGTTTCTTCCTACAGAAAGGTGTATGCATTACCACAGAAATAAAGGAAAGTAGAGGCTTTTATGGCATTAATTTATGTGGTTGAGGACGATAAAAGTATACAGGAAATAGAGACCTTTGCATTGTCAGGCTCCGGTTATGAAACGGAGGGCTTTGGCAATGCAAAAGCCTTTTTTGAGGCTCTGGATAAAAAGCTTCCCGACCTTATTCTGCTGGACGTGATGCTTCCGGACGAGGATGGTCTGTCCATCGTAAGAAAGCTTCGCAGCAGAAAGGAAACGGTACAGATTCCCATTATCATGGTGACTGCTAAGGCCACGGAGATTGATAAGGTGAAGGGTCTGGATATCGGTGCTGATGATTATATTACCAAGCCCTTTGGAGTGATGGAATTGATTTCCAGAGTGAAGGCCATGCTTCGTAGAAGTAATGTGGAGACCAGGGAAGCAGCACTGGTGTTTGGAAAGGTGGTACTGGATAAGGAGCGTCACAGTGTGACCGTGGACGGGGAAAGCTGTGAGCTTACCTATAAGGAATATGAGCTGTTAAAGCTTCTTATGACCAATGCGGGAATTGTTACCACCAGAAAGGTGATTTTGGACCGTGTGTGGGGGACGGACTTTGAGGGAGAGTCCAGAACGCTGGACATGCATATCAAGACCCTGCGAAAAAAATTGAAGGATGCGGGAAGTATGATAAAGACCGTTCGAAATGTGGGGTATATACTGAATGAAGAAAAAGATTAATGCCAGGCTGGTATTCTTATCTATCTTAGCAATATTTGCCACTATGTTCTGCATTACCTTGGTGTATTATGACCTTTTTGGAAAGCAGATTATGGTAAATTTGGAAATTTATTCTAATTTCATTCAGGAATACAATACTATAGATGAGATTATATCTGCAGGAGAAAGGAATCGCCATGATGGCGTCCGCGTGACATTAATTGATGAGGATGGCGCTGTTATTTATGACAGTGTCACCAGTAGTGACGAGATGGAGAATCACGGTGACAGACCTGAGATTGCGCAGGCATTAGAAAGTGGGGAAGGGACGGATATCCGTATCTCCAAGACGCTGGACCAGAGTACGTACTATTATGCGGTATTGTTGGAGGACGGCAAGGTTTTGCGTGTCTCGGAGGAGTCGGCCAATATTTTCAGCTTTTTTTTCAGCGCGATTCCCACCCTGCTGGTGATTGCCGGAATATTAACCATAATGTCCCTGCTGTTTGCACAGGTGCTTACGGATAATCTGGTGGAGCCTATAGAGAAGTTAGCGGAGCATTTGGATGATAGTGAGAATATTACCTATTATGAGGAATTGGAACCCTTTATTCAGATGATTCGTAAGCAGCATCAGGATTTACTGCATAGTGCCAATATGCGTCAGGAGTTTACGGCCAATGTATCTCATGAGTTAAAGACCCCCTTGACCGCTATTTCCGGTTATGCGGAGTTGATTGAGGCCGGTATGGGGACGGAGGAGGATTGCCGGAGATTTGCCCGTGGTATTCACAAGAGCGCCACCAGACTTCTGACTCTGATTAACGATATTATCCGCCTGTCAGAGCTGGATGTGAGCAAGGGTGAGCTGGACCTTGAGCGATTAAATCTCCTTGTGATGGCAAATGCCTGCGCAGAAATGTTGCAGATAAGTGCCCAGAAGCACGGGGTAAGTATCTCCGTGGAGGGAGAGGATTGCTATATCATGGGGAACCGTACCATGATAGATGAGCTGTTGTATAATCTGGTGGATAACGCAATCAGATACAATAACGAAAATGGTAAGGTACATGTAAATATTCACCGGGAGGCGGAAAACGTGGTGCTGCTGGTTAGTGACACCGGCATTGGTATCTCTAAGGAGCACCAGGAGCGTATCTTCGAGCGTTTTTACAGAGTGGATAAGAGCCGTTCCAAGTCTACGGGGGGCACCGGTCTTGGACTTGCCATTGTAAAGCACATTCTGGTGTCCCACGATGCCAAGCTGGAGCTTACCAGTGAGCCGGGTAGGGGAACCACCATGAAGGTTATATTTGAGTAAGAAGCCGGAGAGAGAAAACTCTTTCCGGTTTTTTTTATTTTTTGGTCAAGAATCAAAGGGGTGGTGAATACACATGAAGTAGAAAACAGATTATTCTTTGGAGGTACTTATGGAACGAGCAAGCGCGGCAAATGACAGAAAAGAGATTTCTGTCTGCCTGTTGATTTACCTGCTGATTTCCCTTTGTATTACAGCATTGGGGATAGGCATTCTGGCACTGCTTTTATTTAAGCTGCAATTACCCCTGCAGGTGGTGTCGGTTGTGGTGATTATTTTGTACATACTTTCCACAGGGGCAGCAGGCTTTCTGGCAGGAAAGAAAATGCAGGTGCACAGGTTTTTATGGGGGCTTTTGATGGGGGTGGCATATTATCTGGTTCTGCTCATAGTCTCTTATGTGTACAATGGGGAGGGAACGGTAGTGGCGCAGAGCTTACTGACAACCTTCTTTCTTTGTACAGGCGGCGGAATGCTGGGAGGAATGCTTAGCTAAAATTTATATTTTTATAAGAATCTCCAAGGGGAAAGGTCTTTCATAATGATGCTGATTATGATATAATCGAATAGATTTTGTCGTGGAGGTTTTTGTAAGATGAAAAAAAGTAGAGCAGTTGCTACGCTGATAGCAATGATTGTAGCACTGATTTTTATCACTTTCGTTGATTTATTTGGTATCGACGGAAAGGGTATGGGAAGTGCAAGTGAGATTAAGCTGGGGCTGGATCTGGCAGGTGGTGTAAGTATTACTTATCAGGTGGTGGGAGAGGAAGAGCCCAGCGCTACAGATATGAGCGATACCATTTCTAAGCTTCAGCAGCGTGTATGGAATTATAGTACCGAGGCCATAGTGTATCAGGAAGGCACAGACCGAATCAATATCGAGATTCCGGGGGTAACAGATGCCAGCGCGATTTTGACAGAGCTGGGCAGACCGGGTACCCTGTATTTTATTTCCCAGACCGGCAGCGATGGACAGCTGAATTACTCCTATAGTACGGAGGTTGGGAATTATGTTCTGAATCGTACCATCGAAGAGCTTGAAGGCGATGGTTCCATTGTGCTGGTAGGTACCGATATTAAGGATGCGCAGGCAGGATACCAGAAAGACACCATGGGTAATGCAAACATTATTGTGCAGCTGGTAATGACGGACGAGGGTAAGACCAAGTTTGCAGATGCTACCAGAAAAGCATACAATGGTGGTGTAAACAGTGAGACCATCGGTATTTATTACGATGGAGCATTTGTCAGTGTGCCCGGAGTGCAGGCAGAGATTACCGACGGTGTGGCACAGATTAGTGGACAGAGAACCTATGAAGAGGCAGAAAAGCTGGCATCCACCATTCGTATCGGTGGTCTGAGTCTTGAACTGGACTAGCTTCATTCCAAGGTGGTAGGAGCGCAGCTT
>CAZOSU010000229.1:0-4944 GCA_964582515.1 uncultured Acetatifactor sp.
CACAATCACCTGCTCCGACTCACGGGAAGCCGTTCCGTTTCCTACGGAAATCAGGTCAATATTGTATTTCTTAATCAGTCTCTTTAGCTCTGCTTTTGCCTCTTCTACCTTATTCTGAGGCGCAGTGGGGTAGATTACCTTGGTATCTAAAACCTTACCGGTAGCATCCACCACCGCCAGCTTACAGCCGGTACGGAACGCCGGGTCCCAGCCCAGTACTACCTTGCCTGCAATAGGCGGCTGCAATAACAGTTGCTCTAAATTCTTGCCAAATACACTGATAGCACCATCCTCTGCCTTCTCTGTCAAATCATTACGGATTTCTCTCTCGATGGCAGGCCCAATCAGTCTCTCGTAGCTATCCTGCACCACATCCTTTAATACCGGTGTGGTGTATGCATTCTCGGAAGTGATTGTCTTTGTCTCCAGATACCTTATAATACGTTCTACCGGAGCATTCACCTTCACGGTAAGCACCTTCTCCGCTTCCCCTCTGTTTAAGGCCAGCACGCGATGTCCGGCAATCTTTTTCACGGCCTCTTCAAACTGATAATACATCTCGTATACGCTCTGTGCCTTCTCATCCTTGGCAGCAGAAGTGATAACGCCCTCCTCCATGGTGGCATTACGGATGTATAAACGATGCTCTGCAGCATCGGAAATGCTCTCAGCAATAATATCCTTTGCGCCCTGAATTGCCTCCTGGGCAGTGGTTACTTCCTTTTCCTCAGACACATACTTTGCTGCCTCCTCCTCCAAAGGTGTGTCAGCATTTTGTGCCAATATGTACTGTGCCAGCGGCTCCAGTCCCTTCTCCTTGGCGATGCTTGCTCTGGTCTTTCTCTTTGGTCTGTAAGGACGATATAAATCCTCTACCACAACAAGGGTCTGGGCTGCCAGAATCTTTTCCTTCAATTCTTCGGTCAGCTGTCCCTGCTCCTCGATGCTCTTAAGCACCTGCTCCTTTTTATCCTCCAGATTTCGCAGATAGGTCAGTCTTTCGTGAAGCTCACGCAGCTGCTCATCATTTAAAGAGCCCGTCACTTCCTTACGATAACGGGAAATGAAAGGTATGGTGTTGCCCTCATCAATCAGCTTTACCGCAGCCTCTACCTGCCACTTCTCCACATTTAATTCTTCTTTAATTTGTAAAATAATATCCATTTATGGCCTCCCACATTTTGATACTCACGTTCCCATTATAAGTCATGGTTACAATTGATTTCAAGTCCAAATAGTGTTATTATAGTTGCTATGAAAGGAGTTTCAAAAATATGGATTATCAATCAAAAACCAAACAGAATGCCTTTGCCACGGCAGCACTTGTCATGGGTATTCTTTCTCTTGTTTCCCTATGCACCTTTATCGGTCCCTTAGTCTTCGGCTCTCTGGGCATTATCTTTGGGGTTTTATCCCGCCGCCCAAATCAAAAGACTGCTACCGAAACCATTGTGGGCTTAATTACCTCCGGGATTGGCTGCGTTATTTCCCTCGTTCTTTCCGCTGGCGTACTGTTTTCTGCCTTTTCCATGCTCACCGACCCGGATTACCGCCAGGAATTGAACGAAACGAGCGAGAAAGTATATGGGGTTACCTTTGATGAAATGGTAGAAGAGATATACGGTTACACCTTTGATGAATTGCTGGAGGAAATGAATTATGAATAAATATCGTAGCAGTGCACAGTTAAAGGCTCTTGCCAAGGACAAGCTGGATGGCAAATACTCCACCGTCATTCTGGCAGTGGCCCTGATACACCTTATCCAGTTTCTTATGAGCTTTACCGGTACTCCTGTCAGTTTGTTTGGTATGCTGATCATACTTCTTACTTCTGCAGTGATTTCCACTTTTCTGGGAGTATTCCAGACCGGCCTGAGCCTTTTGTTTTTAAATATTGCCTGTGACGCGCCCTATTCCACCGGTGACATATATTACGGCTTCAGAAACAGACCGGACAGATCCCTTGTTGTATCCGGCGCCCTGGTTTTAGCCAACATGGTTCCTCTCCTGCCCTATCAGATTTTCATGTTTTTGTACATGAACACACAGGAAACCATCTGGTTCATTTTGACCATGCTCTCGCTGGCTATCGGTTTGGTAATTTATGTTCCCGTAAGCCTGGCACTTTCCCAGAGCTATTTCCTTTTGCTGGACTTCCCGGACTACAGTGCGAAGCAGATTCTGCAGACCAGCTGCCGGATTATGAAAGGGCATAAGGGACGCTTATTCTATATGGAGGCCAGCTTTCTGCCCTTACAGATTTTAAGCTCCCTTTCCTTTGGAATTGGCCTTTTGTGGGTAATGCCCTATATGCATATGACATATACCCTGTTTTTCTTAGATATTATGAATCCAACGAAAAAAGACTCCGAGTAACCTCGAAGTCTTTTTTCGTTACTGTTCAGAGTGGTCATATAGCTTCATGGGAACATCCCTGCGCAATCTACATGGCTCTGAATAGTCACACACACTCACAATAATTTATTTTGGTAGAAGATTCTTATAAATGTAACCCAAGAGGTTTCTCATTTACAATAGTTAGTATACCCTAACTTCTATTAGTTGTCAATTACTTTTTTGATAAAATTTTCCTCTAACGCATTTAAATTTTCATCAGAATGTTCAATCTCTCTGGCATAACGATAGGACAGCTCCACATAATCCTCCATGGACAGCACATTTCCACCGGCTATCCATCTAGCCAAAAACAGCTCCCGGACAAATCGCACGGACTCTATACAAAGCGCGCCCTTCGAATAAATCCAATCATCATATACCGCTCCACAGAAATAGGTATATAAGAAGAAAAACAAAAGCTGCTTTGTCACATTTTCATATTCCTTCTCCCCCGCCTCCGTTGTCTTTAAGTGTGCTTCAAATTCTGCTCTGCGCTCTAGATAAGCCTTCTCACCCTTCTGATACAAAAGAGTCTCCATTTCACCAAGTACAGCATCCCACTCCGGCCGAAGTCTCTCAAGACCCTTAATTAGTGTAAACAGCTCCTTTCTTTCCTCAAAGCTTATCTGCATCACCTGACTATTCCATTTGCGCCCACGAAAATCCTCTATCACCTCTTCTATGCAAAAATACGCTCCTTCCTCCACGCAGCTTTGCATTTCCTTAGAAAATAAAAGCACCATATCCATATAAGCCTCTGCCGAAAAATCCTTTTCCCAAAGTCTTTCAAAGCACAGCCTTCTGGCTTCAACCAGCTGGGTATAGAGCATGCTGTCAAAATCCTCAAAATCGTCCAAATTCTCTTCTGCCTCATCCTCGTACTCTTCAAGCACCACCTCTCCCTGCCAGGTCAAAAGCTCTCTTGCCGCCACAGGGCAGGATAGTGAAAGAGACCATTCTCTCACGCCCTCATATTCCTCCACATGACGTGGATAGAGCCTACAGGTGTCACACAGCGCATCCGGCCCCAGCCGGCTGTAAATATCGCACAAATCACCATCATTCAAAAAAGCACAGCGTCTTTCATGCTGGTAAAAGCAGCCCTCCAGCCAATCGATGGAATTGCGCAGTCTGCTCCCAAAGCTTCCCTCCACCGCTCCATATTTTTCCAGACTGTCCTCATCAATCACTATCTGCCAGCCTGCGCAGCAGGTATCCGGGCACGCCCCTGCCACGCATACAAAATCCTCAAAGTATATCGGTTTACAATACTGCATTCTTTCCTCCCCAAAAGGCTTTGCCATGAAATGCCAGAAGGGCTCCGCGGAGGAAGGATGGGTCTTCCCAAGACATATCCTTCCTTCACAGAACCCTTCTCATAGCTTCAGGGCGATGTACAAGCCGCCACCCATTAGTTCTCTGTTTCTTTCTTTGATAAATTAATCCACTTTAAATATCCATTGATGAAGCCATCCAGTGCACCATCTAAAACAGCGTCCACATTGCCACTTTCCACATCAGTACGATGGTCCTTTACCATGGTGTAGGGCTGCAGGACGTAGGAGCGAATCTGATTGCCCCAGCCGATGTCCTTCACCTCGCCACGGATATCGGAAAGCTTCTCCACATTGGCCTCCTGCTTTAACAAAAACAGCTTGGCGCGAAGCATCTGCATGGCCTTATCCTTATTCTGGAACTGACTACGCTCATTCTGACACTGTACTACCGTACCTGTGGGAATGTGGGTAATACGGATTGCCGAAGAGGTCTTATTAATATGCTGACCACCCGCTCCACTGCTTCGGTAGGTATCGATGCGAAGATCCTTCTCATCGATTTCCACATCCAGATCCTCTTCAATCTCCGGCATAACATCCAGGGATACAAAGGAGGTCTGACGCTTTCCCTGGGCATTGAACGGAGAGATACGCACCAGCCTGTGTACACCCTTTTCAGACTTTAAATATCCATAGGCATTCATCCCGTTAACCTGAAAGGTTACAGATTTGATACCCGCTTCGTCGCCATCCAGATAGTCCAGTACCTCCAGAGTAAACCCCTTACGCTCTGCCCAGCGGTTGTACATACGGTACAGCATGCTGCACCAGTCGCAGCTCTCCGTACCACCCGCTCCTGCATTCAGTTTTAAAATTGCATTGGCTTTATCATACTCTCCGGACAAAAGAGTGCCGATACGAAGAGCATCAAATTCTGTTTTGAACTCCTCCAGCTCCCCCTGTATCTCCGGAATCAGGGATGCATCCTCTTCCTCATATCCCATCTGGATTAAGGTGAGGATATCCTCATACTGGGTTTCCAGCTTATCATAGATTCCCACTGTATCCTTCAAATTCTTTAATTCTTTAATCTGTTTGTTGGCGAAATCCGGATTATCCCAAAAGCCCAAAGCCTCCATCTCCCGCTCCATTTCTTCGATTCGCTTTGCCTTATTTTCAAGGTCAAAGTGAATCCCTCACTTCCGCCAAAGGTGTTTCGTAGGTCAGAAGCTCTGTCTTCATCTGATCCAATTCAACCATTAACGTCACC
>CAZOSU010000230.1:0-4940 GCA_964582515.1 uncultured Acetatifactor sp.
AGTACCTATTGGAAATCAAACAAATCGTGGACTATCCACGTTGCCGGATTTACAGGCAATTCATTCAGACCTTACTCAATGACCGGAGCATTCGCGCAAGCGGTGGCTCCGGTCTTTTTCATTACACGGTTCTTTGCAGCTATACCAATTTCAGAACATCCTATCATCGGATCGACGGCATCAGTTACACCGTATATCCCGGTGAATGGGTATGTTCTCTTAAAGAATTGAGCCAATGGTTCAGGACAAGGTTCCAGCATGAAGCACTTAAAATTCTGGATAGTCTGCAAGCGAAGCATTTAATCGAGTATATTCTACTGAATCAAGGTCGGATTGTAAAGTACAAAATTCGTGATTGGAAAAAGCATAATACGGTTTTGGACTATAACTGCCCATGCCAGAAAGAGACTGGTTTTTTCTTCATGCCATATGTAACAGCAACGGAGCTTCTCAGTGCTGGGAAAGCTTCAGAGATGGATGTAATTCTCGATTTGTGGCTTTCTGCCATCTATAACGATTCTCAGGTTTACGGATCAAATTTGGGTCCGGTTGCCTATTTTCGCAATGGCACTGGCTCCCCTATTACCAGTTATGGTGACCTATCAAAGCGTTGGGGGCTATCTAAACCAACGATTGGAAGAGTATTAAAGAAGCTTGTTCATATGAACTATATCTCTCTTATGACATTCCCGGGCCGTACAGGTAGTGTTATTTATCTACAGAACTATTTGTCTACGATGTTTCAAATATCAGATGTATTTATCGACAGGGAGGAAGTTGCCATGGTATTACATATTCCAATTAGTCTGCCAGAAGATGAGCAGCAACAAACTGATAAGCCGGTTGAGCATGAGTTAACCGTATCAGATGTCCTTTGTAGCGTTTCAGAGCAGCACATCGGTCCGATTATTCAGGAGGTGTCAAAAGTGCTTGCGGCACAAGGGATTTCCTGTTTCCGTTGTCCAAAGTCCACGTATAAGTTATTACCTTTATCTGGCGACTGCTGGGAAGTAATATTACCCCGGAATCTGGACGAGAAAGCGATAAGGTTCAAGCTACAGATATGCTGCGGTTCAGACAGGGTTCTCTACACATTTGCTTTGACACTCTCCCCCGCTGACGATTCTAATTCCTGGAGGTTCTGATTTTGAAACGTAAAAATGATGTTACTGAGAATAAGTATTACCATGACACCTGGCAGCTCTTGAAAAAATACCGTGATGTGGTCTGGAGTCTGGAGCTGTCTGTCCAGCAAGTAAGGAAAACCTTCGAAATTGAATATGGATCATCTATCGAAGATTTCCTCGATTCTATCTACATGGCAGGTGCAGACTTGTCCGGTACGCAAATCGAGCAGCATGCCCGAAGCATCGAGAGAAGCCATAAGATGCTGAATTTATTGAATGCCGCAGTTGAGCTCATGCGGACAAAACATAAATCTGGTGAGCAGTATTATTGGATTCTTTATTATTCATTCTTTTCTCCACAGGAACTTTCTAATATTGAAGAAATTATAGATCACATTCGTCCATACGTTCACGACATAAGTCATCGCACTTTTTTCCGTAGAAGGAGAGATGCAATATCTGTATTAAGCTCTATTCTGTGGGGTTATACATCTAAAGAATGCATAGAAATATTAGATATAACGATTTTTACCAAATAATCAAAAATCTCTGTAGGCTCCACTAATAATGGATGTAAAAGTAAAAAGTGTTTTTTTAACGTATTACTTATATTAGTTGTATCAAAGCCCTTCGGCTGCGCCGGGTAACAAAATAGCTATAGTAAGCAATAAAGAAATAAATAGAATCCCTCTGTAGAACAGAAAAGGTTTGTTGACCGCAAATCTGAAATAGAGGGATTCCAATTGTTGATTTATCATAGTAGTAATACCAAACAAACATAAATAGAGGCTATACTGTCACTTTAGGGACAGTGGAGCATTTAATTCAGATGCTGATATTTCAAATATATCTTCAGATGTCTGCCAGCAAAATGCTCTTCTAGTGCCTACCTATGCTTTTTCCACAGACTATGATTCACTGAAGATGCCTCGGTGAGATTTTAAAGCACCGGGGCAATTTCTAAGAATATGTACTATTCTTTTAATTCTTCAACACTAATAGAACATTTGTCTAAATAGTCAAAAAAAGGCTGTAATCCTTCGCCTGCTATGAGATGCATCGAATAAGATACACGAAATTTTTCTATTGCTTCCTGCCGAAAGTTATGCTGGGCATCTGCAACTGCAAGGTATAAATATGTTCTAGCTAAGTTTTGTGTTGATTGGGCTTCAATACCCCATTCTAACGCCAATGCTCCATATTTAACTGCCAATTGGTAATTGTCATTCATATATATACTACAAAGACCATTATAAATAAAGCTTTTATGAATTGATTTTGTCAATTTCTCCTGTATTTGTTCGGCTTCTAAAAGCGCACACCTCTCTTGTTTTATTGCATCATGTCTACTGGTGGCGAGCATAGCCCCTTGGTGATAAATACAAGATAATAATTCATGCATTTGATCTGATTGATAAGTTCGATTTCTGATGCATAGATCCATAATTTCAACACATTTATCATGATAAACAAGGGCAATATCTTTTTCGCCGAAAGTAATAGCCAGGTTTGCAATAAAATAATAAGCATCAGCAATGGCAGTATTAATTCCATATGGAATTAATTGCTGGATTTTCTCCATAGATTTATTTAGAATTGATATTGTTCCCTGGTTCTTTGAGGCAATTATACCATAATATTTTACAATTAGCCCAATTGCATAAATAATTTCACCATCTTTCATTAAAGCTTGATATACCTTTTCAAACCGATTCTCTATAGCAACGATTTTATTGTCATAAAGCTGCAATTTACATAGGAAATCAAAATACATACACTTACTTTCTTTAAAATAATTTGACCTAGTTTCGATAGTATTTTTTTGATATTCATTCATGTAGTAAGATGCATTTGGAAAATCCTTTTTATATATTGCTGTAGAAATTAAGTTCTCCAAGGCAATTTCTGCAATATAATACTTCTTCATTACGATAGCTCTTTTATAAGCAACTGTGTAATCAATTAAGCCAAGATTCATTTGAAATTTTAACAGATCTTCAGCAGACAAGTCCTTGGTTGGCAAATTCAAGCCTTCTGTCCATATTAATTCTGATTCTTTAACTAACCCAAAATCAAAGAAATATTTGCCCAATATTGCTATCTGCGTAGATTTTCCTATTTTACTAAACTGTTGTTTTAATTTGTTTTTCCATATTGATTTTGGTACTATATGGGAATCTTCTTCTTTTTGGTCTAATACTTTGCACAGTAACATAGTCATATCACCAACAAAAAGGCGAAAGTTCTTATTTGCATGTTTTTCCAATAATTTACATGGATCTGTATCTTTGGGTTCCTTATATGAATTCCATATTATCAGTTTATTTGAAGTGGCCATATTCTCATAGATCAAAGGAAAAAAATCGTCATCATAACCACTATAGCCCAAAAAAATAACATGATAATTTTTAAGAACATAAGAAAATATATCGCGCAAATAGGTAGAACAATTTAGCTTAGCCACTTTGGTTCGGGTATAGCATAGAGTTTCCGGTGTTTTAGAATCACCATGAGGTTTCCACACAAAAAATCTATTATCACGAATCATTCTAAGTAAACAATTTGATTCATTCTTTGTAGTTGGAGTTTTGTTAAATAATTTGTATTTTATCTGTTTTCCATCGAGAGCACTTTCTATGCATTGATCGAAATTGGGTGTAATGATGCAGCTTGCCCCATTAGCAACCAGCGTTGCAATCAGTGTATGGTTAATATTCGGTAGAGAATTATCAAAAGATTCAACTGGATTAAATTGTCCGTTAGTGTAATCCCAGATAATTTGTAATAGATGCTCTGGCTTAGTATTAATACCCTGGATTGCAGTTTGTACTTTTTCTTTCATCGATGTTCTATTAAGTAAAATAGATAATAATTCACAGTTAAGTTCTTTGAATGAAGGAAGACAAGTTGGTGATTTAATCGAAGCACCCGCTCCAATAAATAGACAAATTCTTTCCTTTTTCTGCAGGAGATGTCTGATTTCATTTACAATGTCTTGATCCATAAGCTGTTACACTCCAATATAATCTGATTCATACTTATATAAGTATGAATCATTTCTTACAAATCGTCAAGAAAAAATATCATGTAAGTGTCACTAAATCGGCACACATTGGCATAACATTGGCAGAGTTTTGCTATTTACAGGTAAATCCATATGTGTTATGATATCCATGCTCAAGGTTGCACCCAAAACCAAATACAGCAGTAGCCGCATCTGATTTTCAGGTGCGGCTTTTTTGCTACCCAGAGAAGGCCTCAATCCATTTTGGAATGGGGCCTTCCTTAGTTTTGAGCATCACTATCATATCAAGGAGGTAACTATTGGAAAACAAAACCACTCTGCAGGTGATGAACGCACCTGTAACTGAAAAGCGGCGCTCCCCTATTGCTGCCGCTAAATCCACCTATACTGCGCTTGCCTGTGCGGTTATGGTGGACATGTGCTGTAATCCGGTCTATGCTACCGCGACTACTCCCACTACCACGACCACCATCTGGACCAAGGCAAATGAGATCATGAAGGATGTGTACAGTCAGGTCCTTCTGATCTCCACCATCGCCGCTGTTGTGACTGCATCCGTTGCCCTGCTTCTGATGAACTTCTCCCGCAGCGGCCGTACTGTAGATGAAAGCCGTGCATGGCTGAAGCGGATCATCGTTACCTGGTGTATCCTGAACGGCCTGGGCTTCATCATGGCATACGTCACGCCATTCTTCTCTGACGGTAAGTGGATCGGTTAAGCTGACCACCCATACTGATAAGAAAGAAGGTGTGACCGCATAGGTATCTTAGATGGCATAGTGGAGTGG
>CAZOSU010000231.1:0-4890 GCA_964582515.1 uncultured Acetatifactor sp.
GCTGCTTGGTCCATTTGATGCCCTGAGGATATTCATGGTTCATATTTCATATTCGGAAAGCCCTTGGACACCCTGATTAAGAGTCAGGTGCTCTACAAGGCTCTTTCAACCTCCCATAATATATAACTATTTAAAAATCGGCAGAAAACCAATAAGGACACCTGCTACAATACCGATGCACATCAGCAGGGACATAATTCTAATATTTTCCCGTCTGTCATGATTTACACGGAACAAAATAAGCAGTCCTACACCTGCATTAGAAAAAAGACCACTCATCAGCGCACCAAAGCCCATGGCTCCCTTTAAATACAGCTGCGTCAGTACCACAGAGGACGCGCAGTTAGGAATAAGTCCGATAATAGCGGCCGCAATAGGGCCGGCAATGGGACGATTCAGCACCAGATTCCCCAAGGCCTCTTCGCCTACAGTATGCATCACCAGATTCAGCACGAAGGATACCAGCAAAATAAATACTGCAATACGCAGGGTATGACTAAGGGCAGAACGAATTACTCCCTGTTCACAATGACAATGCTCGTCTTCACACATCTCGTGAATATGGTCATGCTCCTCCTTTTCCGGGTATACCCTATCAATTACCAGACCGCTGATGGCTCCCACCACTATCTTCAATCCGAAAATTACTCCAATGAGAGAAACCGTCCCCGGATGAGCAAGCAGTACCGGCAAAACCTCATCGGATGTAGAGAGAAAAATTGCAACCAGCGTACCCATGCTGATGACACGTCCCGCATAGAGGTTGGATGCCGCTGCCGCAAAACCGCACTGTGGAACGATTCCTACCACCGCCCCGATAACAGGTCCTGCACTTCCTGCTTTTTTTATCAGCTCGCCGGCACGGCCTCCTGCCTTATGCTCCAACCATTCCATAACCACATAGGTAAGAAACAGGAACAAAATCAAAAAAATATTATCCTCAAGTGTATGCAATACAATATGTGAAAGCTCGTGTAACATAAGATGTCTCCCATCAAAATAGTTCTAAATGCAAATGAGTTGCAATTGCATTTAGAACTATACTCACTTTTCCCCATATTGTCAAGCAGTTTTGTCAACAATACAATTATCTAGCTTATCTGACGGATTTTGCTGATGGCCTTCTCCGGAAGCAGGCATCTGGCATGCTCATCAATATAGGTGAGCTTATCCAGGGACGCCCCATACAATGCGCCGAATTCCAGTGCTTTCACACAGGCTCTGGAATATCTCTTATACGCTGCTGCTCCCTTTTCCATATACAGATAGTAGGTTCCCTGCAGCTCATACAAGCAGCTGATAACACGCAGGTTGGCGGGCAATATCTTCACATATTCGCACAAATCACGCAGGGACGCAAAGGCAAACACTGCAAAATCCGGCATATCCTCCGGTGGCTGCGACACAAGCTTTGCTTCTGAGGCTACGCCTTCTTCAGAAGCTTTTCCCGCTGCCTTGCTCATCTGCGCCTCCAGTGCCTTCTTCATCTCCTTTAAATACTCCAGCACGGAAGGATTTCCCTCCACATCTATAGGAGACCTTTCTGAAAAGGTCAATACCATGCCCTTCTCAGGAAGCATCATAATCTGTAAATCCAGAGCAAACTGGGGCGGCTTATATCCCACCTCTTCTGTAGCCTGGGCGATAATATCTTCCACGATTTCCTTCGCCTTATCCGTACGAGCCACGAAATCCTTATATGTAATATCATATTCACGCATCTCTTCGATGGAGATGTAGCATTTTACGGTTTTGTCATCGACACGCTCAATTCTCATAGGTAGCCCTCACATTTCTGGTACTATTTTAACATGAATTGCACTTTTTTACAACTTCCACAAAATGTCCAATTGACTACAAGGACTTTTTCAAGTATTCTAGTAATTAGGAATAATTTACTAGTTTTCAATTTACAGAGGTCATATGTTAATCACAGATATTAAGCCCGGTTCAAAAATTGTTATTATTGCCCGTACCCCGGATAATCAGTTGGAATTCAAAACCACTACCGGTGACATTTATGCCGAACGAAACATGATTCTGGCAGAGCTTATCAAACAGGACGAGAAGCTTCTTACCTTTAAGGGACATAATGTCATCACTGATGTAATGGTTCCCTTGGAAAATGCCAATCCACAGGTTTTTTTGAATGTGGAAATCAACTTAATCAGGAAAGCAGACGGTTCTATATGGTATTCACTTCGTACCATTGCAGGAAGCAAAAGCTTTAACCGACGCGCATCCTTCCGTTGTGTAGTTGGCACCCCCACTACCATACAGCTTGGGCTCAACAAGCAGACCTATGAAGGCTATATGAAGGATGTCAGTAACACCGGCTTTGGCTTCGTTTGTGATGATACCGTGCCTATTGAGATGGAGCAGGTGATATACACCAATCTGAATGACTACATTGAGCGTCTGGATGAGAGTTTCTCCTTCCGCCTTTCCGGTATCGTGGTAAATATTGTTCCTATGGAGAAAAACCGTATCAAGGTTGGATGCCGCTTCAACAAGGATGTTCCGGGTATTGATAAGTATATTGTTACCAAAGAGCGTATGCGTCTGAAAAATACCAAAGGGAAAGCCGGTTCATAATGCACACAAATACCCCTGTCAGTTTTCGTTGACAGGGGTATATTTTTAGGATTCTTTCCAGTGCAGGCGGTGAAGCTCACCCACCATCTGCATGCTCTCAAAGCCGGTCTGGCGAAGCGCCTCATAGAGCACAATTGCCACGGAATTGGACAAATTCAGGGAACGTATCTCAGGCAGCATGGGGATACGGATACAGGTATCCTCGTATTCCACCAGAATTTCCTCCGGAATTCCCGCACTTTCCTTGCCAAACATGATAAAATCATTGGGACCGAACTCCACCTCCGTATAGGTATGCTTTGCCTTGGTTGTGGCCATCCAGATTTTCGCATTGGGATTTTTTGCCCTGAATTCATCAAAATTCACATAACGATGCACATTCAGGTGCTGCCAATAGTCCATTCCTGCTCTTTTAATGGCCTTTTCATCCAGCCGAAAGCCCAATGGCTCGATTAAATGCAGGGAAGTCCCGGTAGCCACACAGGTTCTTCCGATATTGCCGGTATTCTGAGGAATCTCCGGCTGATGTAATATAATATTCATACCCTAAATCTCTCCGTTACGAAGCTTTGTTACAAAGCGCTCCAGGCGCTCCATCGCGATGCGCAGAGTGTCCATGGAATATGCGTAGGAAATACGCAGGAAGCCCTCTCCGCTGTCACCAAATGCAGTGCCAGGTACCGCAGCAACCTTCTCCGCCTCTAAAAACTTGGTGGCAAATTCCTCACTTGTCATACCAAATTCTTTAATGCATGGGAACACATAAAATGCGCCGAAGGGTTCAAAGCATTCCAGCCCCATCTTTTTGAAGGCATGCATCAAAAACCGACGTCTCTGGTTGTAGGATTCCTTCATTTCCTTCACGTCCTCATCACCATTCTTTAATGCTTCTACCGCCGCATACTGGCTGGTAGTAGGTGCGCACATGATGGCAAACTGGTGAATCTTGGTCATCTGTTCGATGATGTTTGCCGGACCACAGGCATAGCCCAGTCTCCAGCCCGTCATAGCATATGCCTTAGAGAAACCATTAATCATGATTGTTCTTTCTCTCATACCCGGTATGGTGATAATGGATACATGCTCATCCTTATATGTAAGCTCTGAATAAATCTCATCGGATATGACGAAAATATCCTTCTCGATAATTACTTCCGCAATTTCCTCCAAATCCTTCTTTTCCATAATAGCTCCGGTAGGATTGTTGGGAAAAGGTAAAATCAACACCTTGGTCTTGTCGGTGATATGCTCCCGAAGCTCTGCCGCAGTTAAACGGAACTCATTCTCTGCCTTTAAATTGATAATCACAGGCGTAGCTCCCGCAAGCACTGCACAGGGCTCGTAGGATACATAGCTGGGCTGGGGGACAAGTACCTCGTCTCCCGGATTAATCATGGCACGAAGCCCCATATCGATGGCTTCGGAGCCGCCCACGGTTACCAGCACCTCATCCGCAAAATTGTATCGGATACCCTGCTTTCTTTCAACATAATTGCAAATCTCCATTTTCAGCTCTTTCAAGCCTGCATTGGAGGTATAAAAGGTCTTACCTGCCTCTAAGGAGCGGATACCTTCATTGCGGATATGCCACGGTGTATCAAAGTCCGGCTCTCCCACACCAAGAGAAATTGCATCCTCCATCTCGCTAACGATGTCAAAGAACTTTCTGATACCCGATGGCTTGATTTCTACTACTTTATCAGCTAACGGGTTTCTCATGGTGTGATGACCTCCCTCTTGTCAGAGTTTCTCTTGCTGAGAACGGTACCGTGATCCTTGTATTTCTTCAGCACAAAGTGCGTAGCAGTACTTAGTACGGCGTCAATTGCGGACAGCTTCTCAGATACGAATGCAGCCACCTCACGCAGGGTCTTTCCCTCAATGGAAACCAGTAAATCATATCCACCGGAAATCAAATATACTGCATGAACCTCCGGGTACTTGTAAATTCTCTCTGCAATATTGTCAAAGCCCTGACCGCTCTGGGGGGTTACTCGCACCTCAATCAATGCAGAAATATTCTCTAAGCTGGTATTCTCCCAGTTAATCAGCGTATGGTAACCGCAGATGGTTCCCTTTGCTTCCAGCTCTGCCAGCTTGTTTACCACATCAATTTCTTCCACGCCTAAAATAACTGCCAATTCCTTTAAGTCAATGCGGCTGTTTTTCTCTATAATTTTCAATAACTGTTCTTCCATGACCATTTTCCTTTCTTTAAATAAATTTATGTATCTCATCCATGGCCGGCTTATCCATAAATCGCTTTTCCTCGCCGTTATAGATGATTTTATCGTT
>CAZOSU010000232.1:0-4874 GCA_964582515.1 uncultured Acetatifactor sp.
ATTCCAGAGATGGAATTATGCATATAAACATTGTTGATTTCTTGTTGGGGAAAAAGGAAATAAGTTTAACATGAGCCACAAATGAAGAAAAAATTAAAAATTGTGGCACATAAATGGCTTGTGATATTGAGGAAAGGTAATAGATGCAAATGAATAAGTTATTGGTGGGAATGGATAGTTTTTTTGATACAAGCTTAAAAACAGAGTTGAAGCTGCAGGAAAACAGATACAGAAATGTGAATTTTTATTGTGGAAATTTGGTTTACAACAATCGTTCCGAAGTATCTGGGATATATGCTAGAGTATGTAAAAATGGTATGTATGGTTCGGCGGCAACTTCAGAATGTTCAGAGGAAAAGGTTAAAGAGGTATTAAAGGCAGCGTCTGAAAATGCATTGTTTATGGACAGACATGCAAAAAGAAGTGATTATAAATCTATAGTTGTTCCAAACGGTACTATAGCTCTTAATAAGCCGATAATCGATACAGAACAAAAAAAGATTATAGATGTATGCAGACAGGTGGATGAATATATTGTTAAAAAATATCCTGATTTAAAGAGCAGATATGTAGTCTATAATGAGGAGAGTATGGAAAAGGAACTTTTGGTGTCGGAAGGGAAGAGTGGACATACTACTGTTCCAAGATGTAATTTATACTTTGGAATGACTGTGGAAACTAAGGATGGAACACCGGTTGAACTTGGTGCAAATTTTGGTGGATATGGATGTTTTGATGATTATTATACAAATCTTGATGATGTGTATAAGAAGGTTGATGAGTTATACAGAAAAGTTATGGCGAAAAGAGAGGGAGTTCATGCAGAAGCAGGATATAAGACGGTTATTTTGGGAGGGATTCTTGGAGGAATGCTTTCTCATGAAGCAGTTGGACATACAGTGGAGGCAGATTTAGTAAAAAATGGGTCAGTAGCGGGACCAAATCTAGGCAAGATGGTTGCATCTGAGATGGTTAATCTGGTTGATTTTGCCCATACATTCAATGGCGAAACAGCG
Organism: uncultured Acetatifactor sp.; assembly: GCA_964582515.1. Taxonomy (GTDB): domain Bacteria; phylum Bacillota; class Clostridia; order Lachnospirales; family Lachnospiraceae; genus Acetatifactor. Next base: position 1,017 of record CAZOSU010000232.1, read on the forward strand.
CCACTTCCTGTTTATTTGGATGATGAAGGTGTTGAGGCAAAGGATGCAACAATTATCAAGGATGGAAAACTGGTTGGATATATGAATAATAAGGAAATGGCTGCGTATTACGATATGGAGCCTACGGGTAATGCAAGGGGATGGGAATATATGCATGACCCTATTATCAGAATGAGAAATACAACCATTCTTCCGGGACAAGATAAATTGGAAGAAATGATAGCATCCGTAGATGATGGATATTATCTTCTTGAGACAAATAATGGGCAGGCAGACCTTACAGGCGAGTTTATGTTTGGTGTAACGTTTGGATATGAAATTAAGAAAGGCAAGCTTGGAAGAGCCATTCTTGATACAACAGTTTCTGGTATGGCATTTGATATGTTGAAGACGGTTGATATGATTTCTGATAAGGTGTATTGGTGTAAAAGTGGTATGTGTGGAAAGGGTCAGGCAATGATGGTTGCTATGGGAGGTCCTGAAATAAGATGTAAAATTATGTTAGGGGGTAATTAATAGTGGTAAGCGAACAATTGGTCAATCTTGCAGAATTTACCATTGAGGAAGTGTTAAAGTGTGGAAATGATGAAGGACAGGTGTTTATTACAGAAAGTGAAGTTGTAGAGATTGCCTTAAAAAATGGAGAATACAACACATGTAGCACAGTGCTACAAAGCGATATTAACGTTATTGTAATGAAGAACCATAAAAAAGGTGCTCATTTTCTAAATAAAGCTAATAAGGATGCAGCAATAGAAGCGATAAGAACAGCTACGGAAGCTATGGAGGCGGCACAGGAGGATGAGGCGAACAAAATTGCACCTAATCAGGGCTTAATTGAGAAAGCAATGGGTGTTTTAGAGCCTAATTTAGATAAATTGTTTGAACGAATGGAAGAGCTTAGAGCTACAATTGAAAGGGAATATCCTCTTATTTCAGCAGGAAATATTGAGGCAACCTATACCAAAAGGGATATGGTGTATAAGAATACAAGTGGTACCTTGTGTAAAGAGCAGGCGGGCTCATATTATGTCGGTATGCAATTTGCAGGCAAGGATGGAGAAAGAATTACATCTATGAATTCATGTGGTGTAAGTACGTATACATTGGATACTCCCATAATTGAATGCGGGGACTTCAGGATGGCACTTGAGCTTATGGAAAAACAGCTTGATGCAGCTCCGCTTGAAGGCAAATTTACGGGTACGGTTATGATGAATACAGGAGCTGTTGACCAATTTGTAAATTATTTGTTAGATATTGGAGCTTGTGGTACATATGTGCTAGATGGAACCAGCGTATGGCTTGATAAGATCGGCGAGAAGGTGACGAGCGAAAAGCTATCTATAAAACTCGACCCACATGATGAGAGAATTGTCCGTGGCGAAACATTGACTTTCGATGGTTTTAAGTCTGAAGCGTATGATGTAATTGAGAACGGTGTTTTAAAGAATTATATGATAGATTATTATATTTCTGAAAAGACCGGATACAAGAAGGCTGCAAATCTAGGAAATGATATGATAATAAAGGCTGGAGATGTATCTTACGAGGATATGATTAAGAATATCCAAAAAGGCATTTTAATTGATGGTTTTTCCGGTGGATATCCTGCTGTTAATGGTGACTTTTCAGGTGTTGCAAAGAACGGCTTTTTGATTGAAGATGGCAAGATAGTAGGAGCTATTACAGAAACTATGATAAGTGGTAATTTATTTGACATGTTTAATAATATAAAGGATGTTTCAAAAGAGTTGGTATGTGAAGGATGGGGAGTAACTCCTTATATGTCTTTTGATGGAGTTGTGGTGTCTGGAAAGTAGAATATGTAGTAAAAATTAAAGTTTTTTTTCAAGGAAATTTCCTGTAAGGCTTTATAGAAAAAACTTGCATTTTGGTTTGAAATGTGATATATATTAGTATTACGCGAAAGAAATAATTTGTTTAAGCCTAATGTTCTTTGGACGGTGGAGGGCCGGAGCGGGAGTATCCCCGGAGAGCATTGTATATGTTACATAGTAACTGCCACGGAAGTGGTGATACCCTTTATTGACATCGTCTTAGAAGGAGGCACATATGATGAATACTTACGTTTACAAACCGATTAACATGCAGGCTACCGGCCAGCGAATCCGCCAGATTCGTAAGGCTAGGAACTTTACCTTAGAGGAGCTCAGCGAGTTCCTTGGAATCAGCCCACAGGCCATCAGCAAGTGGCAGCGGGGGGATGCTCTCCCCAGCATTGACAACCTGATGGTGTTGTGCGACATCTTTGAGACCCATGTAGAAGACCTGATTGTCCGTGAGGACGACAGGTCTTCTGTTTTTTGCCAACAGTTAGCCGCGCAGCAGCTGGAAAGCACGATAGGTGCGGCTTTGCCAATGGTGGGGCTGAATGTTTTTTTGATTTTTTTTGTAAAAACCGTTGACTTTTCGAAAAAAGAGGTCTATACTGATGCTGAACTGAATGATGATATCTAGAAAGAGTGGAACCGGGTTCCACTCTTTCTTATTACGTGACATAATCAGAAAGGACGAAGGCATGTCAAAAAGAGATTCCTATGAAGGAAAGACCGAGGAACTGCTAAAGCCCATTACTGAAAAGTATGGTGTAGAGATTTACGACGTAGAATATGTAAAGGAAGGCAGTGATTTTTATCTTAGAGCCTACATTGATAAGGAAGGCGGCGTGAACATTAACGATTGCGAAAATGTGAGCCGTGCACTTTCCGATGCACTGGATGAGGTGGATTTTATTGATGATGCGTATATTCTGGAGGTGAGCAGCCCCGGACTGGGCAGAACCCTGAAGAAGGACAGGCATCTGGAGAAGAGTATCGGACAGGATGTGGAAATCAAGCTTTACAAGCCACAGGATAAGGTGAAGGAATTTGAGGGAACCCTTCTTTCCTTTGATGCAGATAAGCTTACCATTGATATGGATGGAGAAGAAAAGAGCTTTTTAAGAAGTGATATCGCAGTAATTAAATTAGCAATTGATTTTTAAGATGCAGCAAAAGGCGCAAATGGAGGAATTAAAAATGAACAAAGAATTAATGGAAGCATTGGACATCCTGGAAAAAGAGAAGGAAATCAGCAAAGAGACACTGTTCGAGGCGATTGAGAACTCTTTACTTACCGCATGTAAGAACCATTTCGGTAAGGCGGACAATGTAAGAGTGGAAATTAACCGTGAAACCTGCGATTTCTTATGCTATGCAGAGAAGGAAGTTGTGGAGACCGCAGAAGAGGTTGAGGACGATTTGTTACAGATTACCTTAGAAGATGCCAAGGCTGTATCGAAAAAGGCGAAGGTTGGCGATATCTTAAATGTAGAAATCAAATCCAAGGAATTCGGACGAATCGCTACCCAGAACGCAAAGAACGTAATTTTGCAGAAGATTCGTGAGGAAGAAAGAAGTGTTATTTACAATCAGTACTTCGAGAAGGAAAAGGACGTTGTTACCGGTGTAATTCAGCGTGAAATCGGTAAAAACTATAGTGTAAATTTAGGTAAGGCAGATGCGATGCTGACGGAGGCAGAGCAGGTAAAGGGCGAGAGATTCAAGCCTACCGAGAGAATTAAGGTATACATCTTAGAGGTTAAGAATACTCCGAAGGGGCCTCGTATCAACGTAAGCCGTACCCATCCGGAGCTTGTTAAGAGACTGTTTGAGGCAGAGGTTACCGAGATTAAGGACGGTACCGTAGAAATCATGAGCATTGCCCGTGAAGCGGGAAGCAGAACAAAGATTGCTGTTTGGAGTAACAATCCCAATGTGGATGCAGTGGGTGCCTGTGTAGGTTTAAACGGTGCCAGAGTGAATGCCATCGTAGAAGAGCTTCGCGGTGAGAAGA
>CAZOSU010000233.1:0-4873 GCA_964582515.1 uncultured Acetatifactor sp.
TGGCTGTGATGGGCAAGGAGGATGTGGAACATTCCCTCATCCCCCTCCTCCTCATAATCTACAAAGGCCGGAAAATATCTACTGCCTATTTCCCCCACCAGCCTTGCTTCTTTTTTCAGCAGTTCCCGATTATGACTGATTTTCAGCGTATACAGACCATCCCCCTGCACCTTGCCGGCCAGATAGACTTCACTACTTCCTCCTTCTCCCAGCGCTTCCCTGATAATATATTTTTTGGTAATCACAGTTCCTTTTTTTAACATGGCATCACCTCCAGCACCACCGCTCCCATACTTTTTCCTCCGCTTCGCTCTTTGCCCACACTTATAAGCTCACACAGCCGCTTCTCCAGCCGCACTTCCTCCATAAGCTTTTCTGTATAAAGACTTTCCACTATTTCTGCCTCCTTTATCACCTCTGCAAACACCTGATTTTCCAGATAAATGCTTGCAAAAGTATGTATTTCTCCGCTGGCAAAAGCCATGCTTCTCTCTTTTGTCAGAATATTCTTTTTCCGGGGCTTATTGAATCTGCAATTCAGTACATACACCGGTCGGTTTCCAAATGCCACAAAATGATTGTCCCATAGAACAATACCGGAAGCCCCGATTTTCACACCATACCCTTTCTTTTCCCCATACTCCTTCCACTCATCCCAAATATAATCCCACTGTCTACGAATAAGCTCCTCCATCCGTTTTCCATCTGCCCCTGGATTGTCCTTACAAAAGCCCAGAAGCTTCCCATGAAACCAGCTTACCATACTCTCACAAACATACCCGGCGGGCAGCTGGGGACACGCTCCCCCTTCCTCACCTTCACATACCAGTGCCATAACTAATTGTTTTTTCTCCAGCGTAAGCTGTTGAAGCGTCGCCGTAAGCGGACTTAGTCCCATGCTGCCCCTCTCCCATACCAGAGCACTACGCACTTCACTCATAAAATACCTCCTTAATTTATATACCAATAGACCTGATTCCTTCGATGAAACAATATGTCCTAGCTTCCCAAAGGCACCCGGCCTATTTACATTATGAAATTACTTAAATGAAAAATATCTGCGAACGCAGCTTTAGAATCGGGACAGGCACGGTGACCTGCCCCGCAAGATTTAGATATTAAAAATATTCAAAAGGTCATTAAAGAACACAAAAACCATCAACCCCATTAGCAGTACAAAGCCCGCAAAATGAACCATACCTTCCTTTTCCGGTGGAAGGGGTTTTCCACGTATCACTTCCAGAAGAAGGAACAGCAAGCGGCCACCGTCCAAGGCCGGAATGGGCAACAGATTTAAAATACCCAGATTAATGGTCAGAATCAGTGTAATATTCAGCATGGTTCCCACCACCGCTGTCACACCATATTCCTTGGCGGCATCATAGTTTTTACCAATCACATTCACCGCGATTCCCACCGGGCCGGATACATCCTCCCTGCTGACCTGTCCCTGCACAAGCATCTGCAGACTCTTGTAGGTCTGGATGGCACTGAACCGTACCTGATACCAGGCATGCCTGATACAGTCAAGCCCCTTGGGCTGGGCATATTCTGCACAATAAATACCGATTAGATAGGAACCATACTCCTCATCGTATCTGGGTGTCAGCGTGGTCTCATACTCCTGACCGGCGCGCTCATAGGTGATGGTTACTTCCCCACCTGCATTTATCTGGTTAAAGAGGGAAATTTCATTAAACAGATATACCTTATCCCCATTTAATGCCAGAATCTTGTCTCCATCCTGAAGACCCGCCTGGTAAGCTGCACTGTTCTCCTGCACGTTAATAACGGTAAGAGGAATATTCATCATACCTACCAGGATAAGCGCCACAATACCACCCAGGATAAAATTAAAGAAGGGACCGGCAACTACGGTACCGATTCTTGCCCATACGTTTGCTTTGTTAAAGGCTCCCTCGGATTCCTCGCCTTCCGCCACGTTCAGCCCATCCTCGCCCTCAAACATACAAGCTCCGCCAATGGGCAAAAGCTTTAAGGAATACTTTGTATCCCCCTTGGTAAAGGAAAACAAGTTAGGTCCCATCCCAACAGCAAATTCCACCACATGGATGCCGTTCACCTTTGCTACAATGAAATGACCAAATTCATGGGATATTACCACCGCACCAAAGATTATCACAAATAATATAAATGTCACTGTATTACTCTCTTTCTAACATTTTAAATCATTCCCTGTATATATTCATATACAGCTTTTTCCGTTTGTAGAATCTCATCCACGTCCGGATTTTCTATCAGAGTATGATTTTTCATGGATTTTTCAATCATCTCCGGAATCTGCAAATAAGAAATCCTGTGGTCCAGGAAAAGTGCCACTGCTTTCTCATTAGCAGCGTTATAAACCGTGGGCATACTGCCACCAATACTTAGCGCCTCATAGGCCATCTTAAGACCATAAAAGGTATCCATATCGGGCTCCTCAAAGGTAATACTGCCCAGCTTATAGAAATCAACCCGGTTATCCTGCATCGGTCTTCTATCAGGATAGAACAGGGCATACTGAATGGGAAGCTTCATATCCGGCACACCCAGCTGGGCCATAATGGCTCCATCCACATATTCCACCATGGAATGAATAATGCTCTGGGGATGCACTACCACCTGTATCTGAGCTGCTTCCACATCAAAGAGCCACTTTGCCTCCATAACCTCCAGTCCCTTATTTACCAGAGTGGAGGAGTCAATGGTAATCTTTCTTCCCATGGACCAATTCGGATGCTTCAAGGCATCCTCCACCTTCATGGTCTTTAACTGCTCTGTGGACTTCCCACGAAAAGGACCACCGGATGCTGTCAGCAAAATCTTATGAATTCGGCCTGCCGGCTCCCCGTTTAGTGACTGGAAAATAGCACTGTGCTCACTATCCACCGGCAAAATGGATACTCCATGCTCCTTTGCCAGAGGCATGATAATATGTCCGGCACACACCAGCGTCTCTTTATTTGCCAACGCAATATTTTTTCCGGCTTTAATGGCTGCGATAGTAGGTCTAATACCAATCATACCCACAATAGCGGTAACTAATACAGAAATTTCCTCCATAACCGCTATTTCCAAAAGACCTTCCATACCGCAAACAACCCGCACATCCATATCTGCAAGACGAACTTTTAAATCCGATGCAGCTTCTCTGGTCCACATACAGACAAGGCGAGGCTTAAACTCCCTCACCTGCTTCTCCATCAGCTCCACATTAGAGCCCGCCGCAAGCCCAAGCACCTCAAGCTCGCCTTCCTGCTCTCTCACTATTTCCAGTGTCTGGGTTCCGATAGAACCTGTGGAACCCAATATCGCAATTTTCTTCATATTTTCCTTTCCATGCATAGCACAAGCCTGCCTGTGCCATTGCACTAATACATAGGCTGAAGGCTTCCTCCAGGCTTATCTCTAATTAAAGCTGAATCATCAGACTGGTTAGGAAATAAATCATGGGTGCTGTCACAATCATACTGTCAAAACGATCCATAATGCCACCATGTCCCGGAATCAGCTTACCATAATCCTTGATACCTACATTTCGCTTTATCGCAGAAGCCGCCAGATCACCAACCATACTCATCACAGCTCCCACTCCGCAGATAAAAGCAATAACCCACACCAAATTCTGGTCCGTAATCGCCTTATCCACCACCAGATAAGCGTATATTCCTCCAAGCAGTGCTGCTCCAAGCGCACCTCCAATACATCCCTCCAGAGACTTCTTGGGACTGAGCAGAGGAAAAATCTTTTTCCTGCCAATCAGCATTCCCACTGCATAAGCGCAGGTGTCACATCCCCAGGAGCTGATAAGTATCAGCCATACCATATAGATGCCATAGGAAAGCTCTCTGGTAAGATATACAAAGGACAGCATCACCGGAGCATATAAAAATGCAAATACCGCCGGCACCACCTGCCTCCAATCAAATCTGGGAAAAAGAATCACATACGCAAACATTTCTGCCATAAATACACCCACAAGGCACATCAGCCGCATGGTATCCCCATCTCCAAAATACACGGACAGATAATAACAGATAATACCTGCAAACCCTATAATTTCCAGTACATTAAAGCCCTTCTCCTGCACATTTACCTGCAGCGCCTTCGTCAGCTCCCTGTATGCAACCAGTGAAATAAGGAGCAGCACCCCAGCCAGCACCGGTCCGCCCACTGCCATAGACGCAATCGCTATTACAAGTAAAATTATGCCACTAAAAAGTCGGGTCCAAAACATCCCTTATTCCTCCTTAACAAGGCCAAACTTTCTGTTTCTATGGTTATATGCTTCAACAGCTTTTTCCAATTCATTCTTAGAAAAATCAGGCCATGCTACTTCTGTAAAATAAAATTCCGTATACGCCAGCTGCCATAAAAGGAAATTAGATATGCGCTGCTCATTGCAGGTACGAATAAGCAAATCCGGCGCGGGAATACCGTGGGTATCCAGATAATTATCAAATACAGCTTCCGTAATTTCTTCGGTGGCGAGCCTGCCGCTCTTTACATCCTCAGCAGCCTTTTTCACTGCACGGACAATTTCATCCCTGCCACCGTAATTAATGGCAATCTGGAAATGGAGACCATCATTATCCTTGGTTGCCTCCTCCAGCTCCTCTATACGGCTTCGAATATCCTCATCCAGTCTGGACTTTTCTCCGATAACACGTACGCACATGCGGTTTTTCTCTGCGGTCCTTAAGCATGTTTTCATATAATTCCGAAGAAGCTTCATCAGCGCATCCACTTCCTCCTTGGGGCGATTCCAGTTCTCCGTGGAAAAAGCATATACCGTCAGATACTGAATCCCCATTTTATAGGCCTCTTCACAGATAACCTCCACTGTCTTGGCCCCTTCCACATGTCCCAT
>CAZOSU010000234.1:0-4795 GCA_964582515.1 uncultured Acetatifactor sp.
TCCGATGAAAATTGCACCGTATCCAAAAGTATTACCCTGTACTTCAATTCTGGTAATGCACAGGAATGCATGAATAATTTCCTCCGTCCAGATTCTTAAATCTGCCTCGTAAACAGCACCAATAGTAAGTGGCTCCGGACAGGTAAACCCGATACCGCTCTTAGATACGTCCATAACCTCAACTGCCACGTCGGTGTGCTTACCGTCATCTAAACGCTTAATCACAAGCTTCGCAGTTAAATCTGTTCTTCGTGTTCTTCTTCTTTCTTCCATAGTAACAAATCCTCCCAAAAATACATATTCGTTTTATCCCGGCACATATAATTTTGTAAAACCGCCCCCATGTAAGCAAGCTTACACCGTCCATTTTTTACAAAATTCTGCCTTGTTCTGAGCTTAACACACAAGCATGGCATCGCCAAAGCTAATGACAAACGCGATTGTCACTTTTGACCCTCCCGCTTGTGATGAACATGGCATCACCAAATGAAAAAAATCGATATTTCTCCTTAATCGCTTCTTCATATGCTGCAAGCACATGCTCTCTTCCCGCAAGGGCAGAAACCAGCATCACAAGCGTGGACTCCGGCAAATGGAAATTGGTAATCAGTGCATCCAAAACCTTAAACTGATAACCAGGATAAATAAATATCTCCGTATTATCGCAACCGGCCTGCACCAATCCCTGGGTATTTGCTGCACTTTCCACCGTCCTACAGCTTGTAGTTCCTACACAAATGACTCTTCCGCCACTTTTTTTGGTTGTATTAATCAGCTCTGCTGCTTCCTCACTTATTACATAATACTCCGAATGCATGTGATGTGCAAGAATATCTTCTTCTTTTACCGGGCGAAAAGTACCAAGTCCTACATGAAGGGTCACATAGGCAATCTTCACACCCTTCTTTTCGATTTGTGCCAAAAGGTCCTGTGTAAAATGAAGACCTGCGGTGGGCGCCGCTGCGCTTCCCTCATACTTGGCATAAACAGTCTGATAACGATTCTTGTCCTGAAGCTTATGCGTAATGTAGGGCGGCAGGGGCATCTCACCCAGCTTATCAAGCACCTCTTCAAAGATACCGTCGTACTCAAAATGCACCAATCGGTTACCTTCCTCCACCACATCCATGACTTCCGCTTTTAAAAGACCATCCCCAAAGGAAAGCCTCTGTCCGGGTCTGCACTTTCTGCCGGGCTTTACCAGTGTCTCCCATACATCGCCCTCCCGCCTCTTTAAGAGAAGCACTTCCACGGCTCCGCCGGTGCCTTCTCTCTCTCCAAGGAGTCTGGCGGGAATCACCTTGGTGTTGTTGAGCACCAGGCAATCTCCCTCCTGTAAATAATCCACGATTTCCCGAAAAACATGGTGCTCCACTTCCCCCGTCTCTTTGTCCAGCACAAGAAGTCTGGAAGCACTTCTGTCCTCTAAAGGGTCCTGGGCAATCAGCTCCTGGGGTAAATCAAAGTAAAAATCACTTTTTTTCATCCTAAATTTCCTCTAAGAAAGCAATATAGCCGCGGTAGGTCTCGTATACATCCGCCTTGCTGGTTGCTTCCCAAGGTGCGTGCATGTTCAGCACTGCCACACCACTGTCAATTACATTCATACCATAGAGAGCCAGAATGTAAGCGATGGTTCCGCCGCCGCCCACATCTACCTTACCCAGCTCCGCTGTCTGGAAGGTGATGCCTCTCTTATCAAAGGCACCGCGAAGCTGTGCGATATACTCCGCATTGGCATCGTTGGAGCCGGACTTTCCTCTGGCTCCGGTAAACTTATTAAATACCATACCGCCACCAAGCACCGCCGCATTCTTCTTTTCAAAAGCTGCTGCATAGCTTGGGTCGTAGCCTGCACTTACGTCGGAAGAAAGCATATAGGAGCCTGCAAGGCATCTTCTTACATTCATTTCCGAATACTCACCCAGAAGATTCATCACCTCAGCCACACTATTTTCAAAGAAGCGTGACTGCATACCGGTAGCACCTACGGAGCCGATTTCCTCTTTATCCACTAAAATGCAGCAAAGTGTTTTCTCCACCTTCTGTACATCCAGCATGGCCTGCATGGAGGTAAAGGCACACACTCTGTCATCCTGACCATATCCAAGAATCATGCTTCTGTCAAAGCCGGCTTCTCTTGCCTTACCAGCCGGAACCACCTCCAGCTCTGCGGAAATGAAATCCTCCTCCTCCACATCATAGGTGGACTTTAAGATATCTAAGATACCTGCCTTCACCGCTTCCTTAACAGGCTTAGCTTCCTTATCCTTGCCCTTCTTCTCAAGCTTTAGAGGTTTATTTCCTACAATAATATCCAGAGCCTCACCCTCGATTACCTTAGCAGCCTTCTTCTCCAGCTGCTCTGCCGCAAGGTGAATCAATAAATCTGAAATAAAGAATACCGGGTCATCCTCATTCTCACCGATATTTACTTCCACGGTAGTACCATCCTTCTTCACAATCACACCATGAAGTGCCAGAGGAATGGTCACCCACTGATATTTCTTCACGCCACCATAGTAATGGGTATCAAGATATGCAAAGCCATCCGCCTCATATAATGGATTCTGCTTTACATCCAGACGTGGGCTGTCAATGTGGGCGCCAAGGATATTCATACCTGCGCTCATGGGCTGGTTACCGATGTGGTACATAGCGATGGACTTATTCATCCATACGCTATATACTTTATCTCCGGCCTTTAAGGCTTCTCCGGCCTTCCTTACGCTTTCTAATTCCCGATAGCCTGCCTTTTCGATGGTATTTACAATCACATCGATGCACTCACGCTCCGTCTTACCTTCGTCCAGAAACTTTCTGTAATCCGCATTTAAGATCTCTAATTCCTTCAGCTGCTTCTTGCTGTAGGTTTCCCACAAATTTTTCTTTTCCATCCTAATCTCCTAAACTAACTTCTCAGCTCAGCTCCGAAATTCTTACCAAGCTGCTTCAAAATCTTCTTTACAAATCCATCCACGCTCTCTGCGGTAAATGCCTCATCCTTCGGAGTGAATACAACGGTAAATGCCATGCTCTTCTTATCCGCTGCAATCTGCTCACCCTCGTAAATATCAAAGAGCGTGATATTGGTAATATACTTACATGCATCCTTCATCACAGTCTCTAACTGGCCACAGGTAATGTCCTTAGATACCACAATCGCAAGGTCTCTCTTCTCCTCAGCAAACTTAGGAAGCGGAGTAAATACAGGCTTTTTACCATACCATTTAGACAGAACCTTAAGGTCAAGCTCCATCACAAACATAGGGGTACGAAGGTCTTGACTCTCTGCGATATCATAAGCCAGCTTACCAAAATAACCAACCTCTACACCCTCACAGAGAACCCTGGCTGTCTGGTAAGGATGCAAGAAGGTATTGCTCATGCTTTCATAGGTAAAGCTTATCTGCAAAGTATCTGCAATTTTCTCAGCAATGCCCTTCATGGTATAGAAGGACTCCTTCTCACCAAAGATACCCACGCAAAGTCTTGGCTTCTCATCCGGGTACTGGGTAAGAGGCAGCTCATAAGGCATAAATACATTACCGATTTCGTATAATCTACCCTCTAAATTACCCTTCTTCTGGTTACGGGCCACTGCATTAATCATAGATGCTGCCAATGTGGTTCTCATCAAAGACAATTCCTCACTGATTGGATTAACAAGACGAATTGCCTTGCGTTCTACCGCATCCTCCGGAAGTCTTAATAAATCAAGGTCGGAGGGTGAGAAGAAGGAATAATGGATACATTCATAAGCACCCACGCTGCAAAGTGCCTTTTTCAGTCTCAGCTCACTCTTCTGGGTCAGATTTAAGCCACCGATGGTTACCTGTGCAGAAGGCATGAAGGCAGGTACCACATGCTCGTAGCCATACATGCGGATTACTTCCTCAGCCACGTCCTGATAGGTCTCCATATCCTCACGATAAGCCGGTACCTGTAGGGTTAAGCTATCACCATCAATTGCCGGCTCAAATGCCAGATTCTTCATGATTCTTAAAATATCTTCGTTAGGAACTGTAATACCCAGACATTTATTTACTTTATCAATGCTTACGGTCAGTTCTCTAGGCTCTACACTGTTTCCGGTATTTACATCCACATGCATGCAGGAAACCTTACCACAGTTAAGCTCCTCAATCAAATGAAGCGCACGCTTCATGGCCATAACGGTTGCATATTCATCCACACCCTTCTCATAGCGTGCACTGGAGTCCGAACGCTTACCAAGGGCTCTGGAGGTTCTTCTGATATTGTCACGTGCAAACTTTGCAGACTCGAAAAGCACTGCGGAAGTAGTTTCACGGATTTCCGAATTAAGTCCTCCCATTACACCTGCAAGAGCTACCGGCTTTACGCCGTCACAAATCAACATATTAGCCTCGGTCAGGGCTAACTCCTGCTCATCTAAGGTCACAATCCTTTCGCCGTCCTTTGCACGTCTGACATTGATGGCATTGCCCTCTAAGGTAGAAAGGTCAAAGGCATGCATGGGCTGACCAAGCTCTTTTAAAATATAATTGGTGATATCCACCACGTTAGAAATGGCATCGATGCCTACCAGGGCAAGTCTTCTCTTCATCCATGCAGGAGATTCTTCAATCTTCACATCCGTTACATAGTGTGCGCTATATCTTGGGCATAAATCCGGACAATCTACGGACACCTTGAAGCCTTCTAAAGTAGCATCCGTCTCTGCATAATCCAGTGCAGGATACTTTAATGGCTTCTCCAGCACAGCTGCAACCTCTCTGGCAATACCAAAGATACTCTGGCAGTCCGGACGGTT
>CAZOSU010000235.1:0-4781 GCA_964582515.1 uncultured Acetatifactor sp.
TTTTTCAAGGGTCTGAAAAAGATATACGATATGCTCCCCCCGCAGCCCATGCCCTCTTCCGACACAAAATAATCATTTTAGCCTAGAAAGTCTACCATTTTCGGTAGGAAAAGTCAATGAAGCATGGTAAAATGGTCATAAGTATAAGTGGGAGGATTTGACTATGCTTTTGGTAAAAAACGGTAATGTACATGATGCAATTTGTGAAGAAGTGCAGGTATTGGATATTCTGGTGAAGGACGGAAAGATTGCGGCTATGGGTGCCGGTCTGGAAATTCCGGCGGATGCAGAGGTGATTGATGCTACGGGCAAGGAGGTATATCCGGGGTTTGTGGAGGCCCATGGTCATATCGGTCTGGATGGCTATGGAATCGGTTATGAGGGCTGCGATTACAATGAGATGAACGATATTGTATCGCCCCAGCTGCGGGGAATTGACGGGGTAAAGCCTCAGGAGCCCACCTTCCTTAAAGCGGCGCAGGCGGGCGTAACTACCGTATGTGTGGGGCCGGGAAGTGCCAATGTGCTGGGAGGCACCTTTACCACCATTAAGACCGTGGGCAATTCCGTGGAGGAAATGCTTCTGAGAGATGGTGTGGCCATGAAGTGTGCCTTTGGTGAGAATCCCAAGCGCTGCTACAAGGATAAGAAGGATTCTACCCGTATGTCAACGGCATCTTTGCTTCGGGAGATGCTTTTTAAGACCAGAGAATATATGGAGAAAAAAGAGGCGGCGGGAGATGATATTTTCAAACGCCCTGCTTTTGATATGAAGCTGGAGGCAATGCTTCCGGTGCTAAGGGGAGAGATTCCCTTGAAGGCACATGCCCATGCAGCAGTGGATATTATGACGGCGCTGCGCATTGCAAAGGAGTTTGGCGTGAAGCTTACCTTAGAGCATGTGACAGAGGGACACCTGATTGTAAAAGAGCTGGTGGAGGCAGATGTACCTCTTGCAGTGGGTCCCACCCTTACTAATGCGTCTAAGTTTGAGCTTCGCAATAAGAGCTGGACAACCCCGGGAATTCTGGCGGCAGCAGGCTGTCAGGTATCCATCATTACGGATTCCCCGGTGATTAATCAGGAGTATCTGCCCATTTGCGCCGGAATGGCGGTGAAGGCAGGAATGGACCCCTTTAAGGCATTACAGGCCATTACTATCAACCCTGCAAAGCATGCAGGCGTGGCGGACAGAGTGGGCTCTTTGGAGGTAGGAAAGGATGCGGATATGGTTATCTGTGACGGCTGTCCCTTTGAAGTGTCCACAAATGTGGAATGTGTACTGATTGACGGAAAGCGTGTGGAAAAAGGGGCGACTTTGTAAAACAAGAGGATAGGGACATGGGTTTTTGTATTCATAAGGGCGATTACGTAAGACTGATTTACAGTGAGAAGGAAACGGAAGCAGTAAAGCTTGCGGTGAATAATCTTCGCAGGGACTTGATGCGTGTGCTGGATGCAAGGGTGAATGCAGACGTAAACCTCCCCATGAAGGAAATTTACGTGGGAACGGCAAAGGTGGCAGAGTATGCCTGCTGCTGCGAAGAAATGCATAGGGAAGCCTTCACAATAAAAGTGGAGGAGGGGAAGCTGTATATCTGCGGGGCAGACCGCAGGGGTACCATTTACGGTATTTATGATTTTTGCCGGTATGTGCTGGGTGTGTCGCCCTGGTACTTTTTTGCGGATGTGCCGGTGAAGGAGAAGTATGCAGTGGAGCTTTTGGAGGGCTATGAGAAAACCGATTATCCTTCCGTCGAGTACCGTGGTATTTTCATAAATGATGAGGAAGAGCTAGAGCACTGGGTACAGCGGTACATGGGTGAGGAAACCATCGGGGTGAAGACCTATGAGCATATTTTCGAGCTGCTTCTTCGCCTGAAGCTGAATTATATCTGGCCTGCCATGCATGTGAATTCCTTTAATATCAAACAGGAAAACGGTGCGCTGGCAAACCGCATGGGTATGGTGGTGGGAACCTCCCACTGCGACATGCTGATGCGCAGTAACAATAGAGAATGGAAGCCCTGGATTAAGAAAAAGGGCTATGAGGGTGTGGAGTATGATTACTCCATTCCCGGCAGAAACCGGGAGATTTTGCAGGAATACTGGCGGGAGAGCGTGGAGCAGAATAAGGATTTTGAAGTAAGCTACACGCTGGGGATGCGTGGTATTCACGATTCCGGCTTTGAGGTGCGGGGTCTGGAGGGCAAGAAGGGGGAAGAGCTTTTACAGGCTAAAATACAGCTTCTTACCGATGTGATGGCCTACCAGTATGAGATGCTGGGAGAGGTGCTTAAGAGGGATACGCAGAAGAATTTCGTGCCCTACAAGGAAGTGCTGGAGCTGTATGACAATGGTCTGGAGGTTAAGGAGGATATGACCCTAATCTGGGTAAACGATAATTACGGCTATGTGCGCAGATATCCGGGGGAGAAGGAAAAGGCGCGAAAGGGCGGAAATGGTATCTATTTTCACAATTCCTACTGGGCACCGCCGGGGAATTCCTACCTGTTTATCTGCTCCATCCCTCTTGCCCACACCAGAAATGAGCTGAAAAAGGCTTATGAGGAGGGAATTCAGAAGCTGTGGGTGACCAACTTCGGTGCCATCAAGCCTCTGGAGCAGCAGCTTTCCTTCTATGCGGCTTATGCATGGGAGGCAGGAAGGGAAGGGGCTGAGACCGAGGATGAGCTTGTATTTTTGGAAAAATGGATAAATGAAACCTTTTCCGGCAAGCATGGAAAGACACTGGCACCGCTATTGGTGGAATTTGACCAGCTGACCAATGTGCGGAAGCTGGAGCATATGGATAGTGATGTTTTTTCCCAGCTTTCCTATGGGGATGAAGGAGCGGGACGCTTACATAGATATGAGGCGATTTTTGGGACGGTGAACCGTATTTACGAAGCACTGCCCAGACAGGAAAGGGATGCCTTCTTCCAGATGGTGGGGATGAAGGTTCATGCGGCCTATTATACCTATGCCATGTACTATTATGCGGACAGAAGCGTGCTCTGCATGAAGCAGGGGAAGGCATCGGCAGCCAAGAAGTATACTGCCCTTTCGCTGGAGTATGACCATGCCAGAAGAAGTATGCTTTATTATTACAATCATGTGATGAGTAACGGTAAGTGGAACGGTATGGTGACACCCGAGGACTTTCCGCCGCCAAGAACCAATATGCATCCTGCGGCGATGCCCCCTTTATTCATGCCGGAGAAGGAGCTTCGTTTAAGTGTATGGGGCGGTGAGGAAAAGCTTTGCTTTGTAACGGAGAAAAAGAAGTGGTTTGAACTGTCCAATATGGGGGAGGGCGAAATCCTCTGTAAGATAAAGGCTCCCGGATACATTAGGCTGCAGTGTGAGGGCTTTGAGGAATCCGCAGCCTCCGGAAAGGGGGCGTACCGCGTATTTGTGGGCTCGGTAGCCCGGGATTGTCGTGTGATTGTGAGTGCGGATTATGCAAGGATTACAGAAAATAAAAGGGATGTTATCGAAATCTATGACATGGACAACAGCATGGCCATGCAGCTGCCGGTGGAGGTGGTCAGCGGCTTTGATAAGCAGGCGCATGTGGAGGAGGATGGCTATCTTGTGGTAGAGGCCACGTCCTATGTGGGAGCAGGTGCGCCGGAAGGCTTTGCAGAGATTGCGGGGCTGGGCAGAGGAAGGGGAAGCCTCTTAGAGGGCCGGGCTGCAGGGTCTGTGGTATCCTATCAGATACTGCTTCGCAGCGCGGGAGAGCATGTGCTGGAGCTGCATAGGTTCCCTACCTTAAACAGCGTGGGAAGGCTTCGCATGGGAGTGTCCGTGGATGGCGGAGAAATGCAGATTTTAGAGAGCTTTACAAATGATGAGCACAAGGGCAGCTGGAAGAGCAATGTGCAGAATAACGTGGATAAAATCAGCTTACAGCTTCCGTTTATGGGTGCGGGAGTCCATGAAATCAGCTTCTGCGTCATTGACAAATATGTAGCCTTCAGCCGTTTTGTAATTTATACCGGGGCGCGTAAGCAGGCAAGTCTGATGTATGATTTTGAGAACCAGACCCTGCCCGGGGAGTGGGATTTACAGGGCTTTGTGAAGGCCTTTTACGGGGAAGAGGCGGCGCGGTTGTCGCCCAGACCGGTACTTTACCTTCCGGTAGAGCGTAAGGGCGATACCCTGGGGCTGGAGGATGTGAGCATATCACCTCAGTGGTACGGCAGCAAGGTGACCCCTGAGTATTTCTTAGAGGCAGGGAAGAGTATATTCGGAGAAGAAGAGGGGGCTGTGAAGATTGATATGGCAGCCGCACTTTCCGGTACGGAATATGCTTCCATGACCGGAGAGGACTGGGTCTACTGTAACAGTCCATCCTATGGGGAGAGTGGCCTTGCCATGTATATCCGTAAGGAGGGGCCTGGATTTGATGTGGAAAATGCCCCGAAGCTTTCCTACAAAATCCGGGTCCATGGAGGAAAGTACCGTATCTGGATACGTGTATTTTTCTGGGATAGAGCTGCATCCCATTTTGCACTTGCACTGGATGATAAAGTATTCGATGAAAAAGAGTTGTATCGTGGAAAATCTATCTGGAGCTATTCCGGCGAGAATGTGTGGAAGTGGATTCCTGCTCTTGAGCTGGAGCTGACGCCGGGCGAACATACCCTGCAGGTATACGCCCTGAGCTCCCGCCTTAGATTGGAGCAGCTATATATCACTGCCGGGGACGAGCTCCCGCCGGTAACAACCTAAAACGAAAGGCCGTGGAGGCAGTGAAAACCTCCACGGCTTTT
>CAZOSU010000236.1:0-4767 GCA_964582515.1 uncultured Acetatifactor sp.
TTATAAATGAGATTACTTCTCTGGAGCTGGAGCTTACCCAGTGTATAAATAAGAGGGAGACCTTAAATGAGGCACTTGTAGAAGCGCAGGAGGAGCTTGCAGAGGCCACGGCGGATTATGCGGCAGTAAAAGAAAATTACGAGGCCTACTACTCCTCAGTAAATACGCCTGGCTTCCGGACGGCATTACAGGCATATATAAATGCCCAGAACACTTATGACAGAGCCCTTTCTTCCGTAGAATCAGCACAGAGCAGCATTGATAAAAACGAAAGCTCCATCTTAAGCCTGCAGGCGCAGATACAGACCGCTAAAGCAGCAAAGAGCATTTCCCTTCTGGAAAGTGAGCAGACCTATGTGGAGGATACTATGAATGGGGAAAATGCCCTTTTAGTATATCGGGCAACGCTGGAGAGTCTGGAAAGTGATTTACAGGAGGCTGCAGAGGAAAAGCTTCTGATGGAAGAAAAGCTGGAGGCTTTTGAAGCACTGGTTGGTGAGGATGGAGTACTTCGCGCGCCGGAGGCAGGACTTATTACCTCCGTGGCCTATGAAGAGGGAGACACTCTGGAGCGTGTGGGAACCCTATTCTACTACACTACAAAAGAGGATATGACCATTTCCGTGGCAGTAACCCAGGAGGATATTGTAGCCCTGGAGGTGGGAGCTTCGGTGGATATTATCTTCAATGCCTACGGGGATGAAGTGTTTACCGGGCAGATTGTAAGTATCGACACCACTGCAACATCCGCAGAAACGCCCACAGTCAGCTACAGTGTAGTTATCGCAGTGGATGGTAGTCTGGATAGACATTTCGGTGGAATGACGGCAAAGATTAACTTTGCAGTGGCAGAAAGTGAGAATACTCTGTACATATCCCGAAAAGCATTGGTTTCCGAGAATGGCAGATATTATGTATATAAGAAGGATGGCCTTACCGGTAAAGAACTGGCAGAGGTAGAGATAGGACTGAAAAATGAAAGCTACGTGGAGATTTTATCCGGCTTATCCCCGGAGGATACCATATATGTAGCAATCTTGGTAAGTGGAGCAAATTAGGATGAAAAAGAAAACAATTATAATTGGCGGAGTGGCGATTTTAGCCTGCCTTACAGCGGGTATCCTCTTTCGCGGCTCTGAAACAGAAGAAACCACCTACCGGGAGGTGACGGTGGAATATGGGACGTTGGTGGTAGGTATTACAGAGAGCGGTTCTGTAGATATCGGAACGGTGGAGCAGACCTTTGAGCTGGATATGAGCGCTTTGCAGAGAGTAACTACGGACAACAGTTCATCCTCTGCAGGCAGTAACATGGGAAATGGCATGGGCGGCGAAGGTATGGGCGGCGGTGCCACTGGCGGAGGCATGAATATGTTCAGCCAGATTTTCGAAATGGCGGGCAGCAGTACCCAGCAGCAGCAAGGCAGCAGCTCCCAGCTGGTGGTCCAGGAGGTATGCGTAGCCATCGGTCAGCAGGTGCAGGCGGGAGATACCCTTTATATCCTTGAGGAAGAGGGAGTAAACGAGCTGACAGAGGAGCTTTCCGGCAATGTGGAGCTGGCAAAAGCGGATATGGAGGCACTTGTGGCAGACCAGGAGCTGTCCAGGGAGATTGCAGAATATACCTACAAAATCAGTTCTCAGTACGGTGATTATGCGGAAAGTGAAAAAAATGCCACGATAAAGCAGCTGCAGGATGCAGTAACGGAAAAGCAGGAGCAGCTTACAGAGGCAAAGGAGAATCTGGCTGCTTACGAGGAAAGCCTTACACAGGCAGAAAGTAATCTTGCGAAAGCTAAGGAAGCACTGACGGCAGCGGAATGGAGTCGTGACAATATCGGCAAAACCTCCGATTTATATTTATATACGGAGTATTTTACAGAGGCTGAGGAGTGTCAGAGCCTTGTAAATACGCTGACCCAGAAAGTGGAGCAGCTACAGGAGAATATTACGCGTGCCCAGAGTAATGTGGAAACCTGTGAGCAGGAAGTTGCAAAGGCAAAGCGCAGCCTTGCCTCCGGCCTGTTAAGTGCGGAAAACACCTATGAGCTGCGGCTTTTAGCTTATGAAAATGCACAGGAGACCTATGATATTACGCTGGCTTATCTGGAGGAGGATTTGCTTGCACAGCAAGAGGTATATGGGGAAGCAGAGAGTAAGTGGAATGAGTTTTCCACGCACATTTCCGGAAATGCGGTGCAGGCGAAATATGATGGTATAATTACCAGTGTGGCGCTGGCAGAGGGAGACAGTCTCACCACCGGAGCTACGGTGGTTACACTGTATGACACGGAGGATGTGTCCATGACCGTCTCTTTGGAAGAGGAGGATATGACGTCCATTCAGGTAGGGGGTCTGGCAAATATCTGCTTTACGGCATACCCGGAGGAGGTATATAAGGCAGTGATTTCAGAGATTTCAGATGGGGAGACGGATTCTTCCGGAACCACAACCTATGATGTAACGGTTACCCTGCAGGGCGATGTGTCCGGTCTGTTCCAGGGGATGACCGGAGAAATTACCTTCATTACCAAGGAAAGTGAGGAGGTACTGTATGTATCCAACCGTGCCATTATCAGAGAAGGAAAGAAGTCCTATGTAAAGGTAAAGGACTCTTCCGGTAATGTGAAAAAGGTTGAGGTTGAAACCGGATTTTCCGATGGAGTGTCAGTGGAAATCATAAATGGTCTGAAAGAAGGAGACATTGTGTTGGTAGAAAGTAAGGTGAGCGAGGCATGAGAATATCCGAGATTTTTAGATTAGTGTGGTTAAACCTTTCCCAGAACAAATTTAAGGTAATTCTCACCTCCATTGGTATCGTGGTGGGCTGTGCTACCATTATGATGGTAATCGCTATCGGTACCGGCGGAAAAATGGAGGTAGCGGAGCAGTTTAAGAACTTGAATGCCGGTGCCATTGATATCAGTTATGAGGGAGGTAACCGGGGAAGTGTAGGTTTTGGAAGAAGTGAGAGTAATTCCGGGGGTAATGATGCTTTTGCAAGATCCTCCGGTGGCGGTAGGAACAGCGGAGATGCCGGTGCTGCGATGGAGGCTCCTTCCTTTGGTGGAGGCGGAAATATGCCGGATATGGGTGGTTTGAGCGAAATGTTTGGCAATTTCGGTGGTTCCTTTGGCGGCAGCAGGGGAGACGGTGGAGATGACCGTATGAATCAGGAAAGTGTGACCCTCACCGATTCCGACAGGGAAGACCTGGCAATTTTTGTACCGGGCGTCAGTGATACGACCATATCCTACTCTACCACCACTTCCGTGGAAGGCGGAGAGCTGGAGTCGGCATCCTACTATACAATAGCGGGAGTACAGGAAAATTACCTGACTCTCAGCAATCTGACTCTGGCAGCAGGCAGCTTTTTGTCGGAGGAAAACAACGATGGAAAAGAAAAGGTCTGTGTGCTGGGAAAGTCGGTGGCAACGGAGATTTTCGGAGATGCAGATAGTGCACTGGAGGAAGAAATTTACATAGATGGAAGACCCTATACAGTGGCAGGTGTATTGCAGGAGATGGGTACTGTGGCCTCCGGAATCAGCCCGGATACAGCGATTTTCATCCCCTATGATACGGGAATTAAGTATATCACAGGTACGGACATCAGTCCTACTATCACGGTGATTGCGGAGGATGTAAACAATATTTCAGCGGTGATTGCCAATGTGGAGCAGGTGCTGGCAGATAGCTACCCTAATACGGAGTTCACCATATCTGATGCGGGTAGCAAGATGGAGGCTGCCAATGCGTCTAATGAAACCCTGCAATTACTTTTAGTGGCTATGGCTGTTATCGTTTTCATCGTAGGTGGTATCGGCATCATGAACGTGCTTTTTGTATCGGTAAAGGAGCGTACCAATGAAATCGGTATCTTGAAAGCATTGGGCTGCTCGCGCAGGGATATTTTGCTGGAGTTTTTGTTGGAGGCGTCCTGCATCAGCTTCGTGGGAGCAATCCTCGGTGTGCTTCTGGCACTGGGTATTACGCCTGTGGTAGAGCTTTTCTCCGTGCGGGTGGAGCTGTCGGTGATGGGCGCAGGACTTTCCCTGGTGTTCGGTGTATTGACAGGAAGTATCTTTGGCTTCTACCCGGCATACAAGGCATCCAGATTAGTACCGGTTGTAGCTTTGAACGCAGAGTAGCTCAGAGAGGATGGAACAATGGCAAATATAGATATGGAATTTGATGAAAAAACCATGATCCGGGAGCAGGAGCGTCTGGAGAAAGAGAAAAAAAGAAACAAGAATAAGAAGATTCGCAGAATTGTTTTGCTGGTCCTTTTGGTGCTGGTCTGCGGTGTTGTAGGCTTGTTCGTCTGGCGCAGTAAAAATGTCCCGGAGGAGGATACTACGGTAAAGGTAGTGGCTGAGGCAGGGCAGGAGATTGTCATCGCGAAGATTTCGCAGATAAATGGCAATGAAATTACCTATGTGACCGGTGAAGAGTGGGCACAAAAGGAGCAGGCTGGTGAAAATGCACAGGGTGAGTGGATGTCACAGGGAGGCAGGGAGTCCCAGAGTGAGCAGGGAACACAAGGGGACAGCAGAGCGGATAGGAAAGATAATTCGCAAAGCGGCCAGATGCCGGACATGGACGGAATGTCCCAAAGTGGCCAGATGCCGGATATGGGCGGAATGTCCCAGGGCGGCGAGATGCCGGACATGAGTGGAATGTCCCAGGGCGGCGAGATGCCGGACATGAGCGGAATGTCCCAGGGCGGCGAGATGCCGGACATGAGCGGAATGTCCCAGGGCGGCG
>CAZOSU010000237.1:0-4765 GCA_964582515.1 uncultured Acetatifactor sp.
TATTGCTTTCTTTGCTATGGCTGCAATCTATGCGGAGGCAGTTTTGGCGCAGGAGACCAAGGTGGTTTCTGAAGACGGCACCGTAAAGGGTGGTCCTGTGTATTATATTAAGAAGGCGTTCCCGAATAAATTCGGTTCCTTCCTTGCGGTATTCTTTGGTCTGGCAACTATTTTTGCACTGGGCTTTGCAGGCAGTATGGTACAGTCCAATTCCATTGGTGAAACCTGCAGCAGTGCATTTGGAATTCCTGCATGGGTTATCGGTTTGGTAGTAGCAGCGATTTCTGCATTCATCTTCATTGGTGGCGTGCAGAGACTTGCGGCAGTTACCGAGAAGCTGGTACCGATTATGGCAGTGCTTTACCTTTTAGGTGGTGTAATCCTTCTGGTTTGTCGTATTACATATGTTCCGGAGGCAATCGGACTTATCTTTAAGTATGCATTTTCTCCACAGGCAATCATCGGTGGTGGCTTTGGTTATGCGTTAAAGACCGCTATCAGCCAGGGTGCCAAGAGAGGTCTTTTCTCCAACGAAGCAGGTATGGGTTCTACACCTCATGCGCATGCCCTTGCCAATGTAAAGAATCCTCATGAGCAGGGTGTGGTAGCGATGATTGGTGTGTTCATTGATACCTTCGTAGTACTTAATATGACTGCGCTTGTGGTTATTTCCTGTCTCTATGCAGGGGATGGTGTGCTTGCAGCCGGCGCTGCAGAGGGCATATCCAAGGCAAATATGGTGCAGCTGGCGTATTCCGGTGTATTTGGTAGTGCATTTGGTAATGGATTTGTAGCTATTTGCTTGTTCTTCTTTGCATTCTCTACCATTCTTGGCTGGAACTATTTCGGTAAGGTAAATGTAGAGTATTTATTTGGTAAGAAGGCAGTGCCTGTGTACTCCCTCATTGCCATTGTATTCATTTTCATGGGCTCCTGCTTATCTAACGACTTGGTATGGGAGCTGTCCGATATGTTTAATCAGCTGATGGTTATCCCTAATACTATCGCACTCTTTGCATTGTCCGGTATGGTAATCAGCTGTGCGAAGAAGTATTCTTTTAAGAAGAAGGATGATAAAGCTGCATAAATAGTGTTTTTTGATAAAAAACGTCGCTTTTTAGCGACGATTTTTTATTATTGTGGTATAATTAAAATAATTGTTGCAAAAACAGATTAGGAGGGGCTTTTATGTTATATGGGGCATGTTACTATCCCGAGCATTGGGATAAGTCAGAGTGGGAAACTGATGTGCAGAGAATGAAGGAGGCGGGTCTGAATGTGGTCCGGATGGCGGACTTTGCGTGGAAAAAGCTGGAGCCGTCCGATGGGGTATATGATTTTAGCTGGCTGGATGAGGCTATTGAGCTGCTTGCGAAAAATGGAATTCAGACCATTTTGTGTACGCCTACGGCGGGGCCGCCAAAGTGGCTGGCAAATAAGGCGGATATCCTGATGCGTGACCGCTATGGCAGAAAGAAGGAGTGGGGAAGCCGCAGGGAGGGGTGCGCCAATAACCCGGCCTATAAGGAAGCCAGTGTGCGCATTGCCCGTAAGATGGCAGAGCATTATAAGGACAATGAGAACGTCATTGCATGGCAGATTGATAATGAATTTGGCTGCCACGGAAGTGCCAGATGCTACTGTGAACACTGTAGAGGGGCCTTCGGAAAGTGGCTTTCTGAGAGATATGAGTCCATTGAAGAATTGAATAAACAGTGGGGAACCGCATTCTGGAGTCTGGATTTTGAAGCCTTTGAGGAGATCATTTTGCCGGCATACAATTCCTGTGAGCCGGAGAATGCCCAGGCCTGGTCCCATAATCCCACACTGGATTTGGAATTTGACAGATTTTCTTCAGATTCCTGGGTGGCTTATCAGAAGGCACAGATTGATGAAATAAGGAATTTTACGGACAAGCCGGTGAGCCATAATTTTATGGGACATTTTGGAGATTTGGATTATTATGACCTTGCGGCAGACCTTGACTTTGTCATGTGGGATAATTACCCGGACAACCAGTGGGGGGATTCAGAGGTTTCCTATGTAGCCATGGCCCATGAAATCATGCGTGGATTAAAGGATAAGAACTTTGTGGTCGCAGAAGAGCAGTCCGGGCCCTGCGGCTGGGATCATATGGGGATTAATCCGGAGCCGGGACAGCTTCGTCTCTGGGCGTATCAGGCACTTGCTCACGGCGGAGAGGGAATTTTATATTTTAGATGGAAGGTACTGCACTATGGTATGGAGCAGTACTGGCATGGTATCATCGACCACGATAATGTACCCAGAAGGCGTTATGAGGAAGTAAAGCAGATGGGGCTGGAGCTTGCGAAGGTGGCAAAGTACTTTGAAGGAAAGAAGAATGCTTATGATGTAATGGTGTACCGGGATTATGATAATATATGGGCACACAATATCAAGCGACACCACCGGGATTTTTCATATACCAGTCTGGTATATGATTACTATGAGGCAAATGCTCATTTCAATATTATGACGGCGGTATCCAATGGTGATTTTGAAAAGTATAAGGTGGTGTATATGCCGGCTTATAATCTGGTGGATGACGGGGTGATGGAGGCTGTAGAAAGGTATGTCAGGGAAGGTGGTGTACTGGTAACCACTTACCGTAGCGGCAGCCGTGACAAATACAATAATCTGAATCGTTTGACACTGCCCGGTGCATTTAAGGATTTGGCAGGGGTTATTGTGGAGGAATACGACCCGCTCCGTAGGGATACACATATTTCGGGTACCTTCAACGGAACAGCTAAGGTGTGGTGTGATGTGCTTACACCTACTACGGCAGAGGTGCTTTCTTCCTACGCAGACAGACATTTTAAACGTAAGGCGGCGATTACCGTAAATCAGTATGGTAAGGGTAAGGTATATTATATCGGCCGTGATTTGGACAGAAAGGTGCTTCATGAAATTGTGGAGTATGTATCCAGGGATGCAGGTGTGAAAATGAACGAGGCAACTGCTGGAGTGGAGATTATTCGCAGAGAGGATTGTATTATTCTGCTGAACCATAATGCTACTGCATGTGAGGTTCCTGTACAGGGAGAATCTGCATTTACCGGAGAATATTTTGAAGGTCCGATTCCGGGATATGGAGTGGAGATTATTAAGAAATAATATATTGTAGCATTAAGGCACTTGCCGTGTAGGTAAGTGCCTTTTTTTGGGCGCTACGTTTTTAGGGGACACATCACCATGAAAGTGTCCCCTGCTTTTACATCATTTTCTGGATTTTCTGTAACAAATCCTTGATAATTTCGATGTATTCCTCATAGTTTTTCTCAATGAAATCAGTGCGCTGTTCTTTCGCAGCAAGCTCGTGCTGTAAGCAGAGTCTTGAGAAATTATCGGCACCGATGTTTAACGCATTCCCCTTTAGGCCGTGGGCGATGATGGCATAATTCTTCCAGTCACCTGCGGTGAAATAGGTTTCAAATTTAGGCAGGTAATCGGTGGCCTGCTTGCAGAAGGAAGAGAGCATCTTCTGGTACAGCTCTTGGGAGTTCATGCAGAAAATCAGGCCGTTTTCTTTGTTGATATATAAGACATTGTCCGGGTTTTCCTTGTGCATAGCTACGGCGGAAGGAGCGCAGGTGGTATCCGGGGCTTTATTTTGAATTAAATTTTCCGGCAGGTATTTCAGTAAAAGCTCATCCAGCATCTCAGCCTGTACCGGCTTAGCAAAGTAATCGGTAAAGCCATATTCTAAATAGGTTTCCCGGCAGCCTGCAATGGCATTGGCCGTAAGGGCGACCACAATACTTTTCCGATTGGGGTTTACCGCATCGGAGCGCAAGAGGTTTAAGGTTTCCACGCCATCTAACTCCGGCATCATGTGGTCCATGAAAATCAAATGGTACTTGGCTTCCTTGGTCATCTGGAGACATTCCCTGCCGCTTTCGGCCAAATCTACCTGAATCTTAGTGCGTTTTAACAGGCCCTTCATCAGAGCAAGGTTCATGGCATTATCATCAACTACAAGAATTCTTGCATCCGGTGCGGTGAAAGGAGTACCCATGGAGTGATTTTCATCACGCCCGGTATTTTTCTGATTAAAGTTGCCGATGGGCGTTTTATCAACTACCTTCTGTGGGAAGGATACGGTAAAGGTGGAGCCCTTGCCGTACTGTGTATCTACAAGGATATCACCCCGCATTAAGGTGGCCAGCTGTTTTGCGATATTCAGTCCCAGACCGGTACCTTGGATGTTACGGTTTTTGCTCAGCTCCAGACGCTTAAAGCTGTCAAAGAGCTTGGACAAATCTTCCTTGCGGATACCGATACCGGTATCAATGATAGCGAAGGAAAGCTGAATATTCTGGTCATCAATACGATTATAATAGGCTTTTAAGGTAACGCTTCCCTGCTGGGTATATTTCACGGCATTGGACAGGAGATTGGTAAGAATCTGCTTGATACGAAGCTCGTCACCGATTAGCTTACTGGGGAGTCCGGGGTCGATATCCACCTGAATGGACAGGGGTTTTTCCCCGGCTCTGGCCCGAAGCAGAAGCATTTCATCCTGAAGCAGATGGAGTAAATCATAGGTGTCCTCCACAAGCTCCAGCTGTCCGGATTCAATTTTAGAGAAGTCTAATACGTCATTTACCAGTCCCAGCAGCATATTGCTGGCACTCTGGATATTGTGGGCGTAGCCATGTATGGCTTCGTCTTCATTTTCACGAAGAATCATTTCATTCATGCCGATGATGGCATTAATGGGAGTACGGATTTCATGGGACAT
>CAZOSU010000238.1:0-3584 GCA_964582515.1 uncultured Acetatifactor sp.
ATCTATAATGTATCTACTATATATTAATATAAATATCTTAATATTTCAAACATTAGTTTTGAACATGGTATGGATAAAGTTATCCACAATATGTTTATAACTTGGGTTATAAGTAAACATAATATGTCGTTTTGTGGATGTAAATGTGAATAACTTTTGATAATTGTGGATTAGTGGATAGTAGTAAAAAGCACATCATATTGATTATTAATAGGAGGGTTGTCCACTAAATGTTGTAATGTATCCAAAAGGATATCCACAAGTTATCAACATTTTGTGGATAAGTGAATGTTGATAAAAAAATGTGTATTACTATGTGGATAACATAAAATAATTTTTTTAGTAACATTGAAAAATCTGGAAAATATCGCATTTTCTTGGATTTTTAATGTTTTTAGACTTGACAGAATTCAACTTTTAATATACAATCAATATGCTATTTTTCAAGCGTATGGGAATAGTAGAGAGAAGGAGGTGCCTTTTTTATGAAGATGACATTTCAGCCTAAAAAGAGATCTAGATCTAAAGTTCACGGATTCAGAGCAAGAATGAGTACTCCGGGCGGAAGAAAAGTTTTAGCTGCAAGACGTGCAAAAGGAAGAAAGAAATTATCAGCATAGGTCACAGTAATGTGACCTTTTTTTCTATCTTGAGATAGGAAAGGGATATTCGATGAGATTTTCAGAATCATTGAAAAAAAATCAACAGTTCCAATTCGTATACAAGAATGGTAAATCATACGCGAACAAATACCTGGTTATGTATGTGAAGGAAAACGGCCTTGGAAAAAACAGAATTGGAATTAGTGTGAGTAAAAAAGTGGGAAACAGTGTTGTAAGACATCGCGTTACAAGGCTGGTAAGAGAAAGTTACAGGTTACATGAAAATATATTCAATAGTGGTTTGGATATAGTAATCGTTGCGAGAAGTAGTGCTGCTACCGTAGGTTTTAATGAGGTGGAGAGTGCACTGTTACACTTAGGTAAGCTTCATAAGATTATTAAAATATATTTCTATTTCGATTAATTTTATGGAATTTAGAAAGGTTTAATATCTATAGGAAGTAATATTTGGTATTATTATATGAAAAAAGGTTTGATTGCTCTTATTCGATTATATCAGAAATATATTTCTCCGCTGAAGGGGACAAAGTGTCCTTATATACCTACCTGTTCCCAGTATGGTATTGAGGCGATACAGAAGTATGGTGCTATAAAAGGTTCCCTGCTTGCTGCCTGGAGAATACTTCGGTGTAATCCTTTTTCTAAGGGAGGGTATGACCCGGTACCTTAGCGTAGAGTAATCCGAGGAGGATAAATGAATGGAATTATTTTAACCCAGTATGATGGTGCCATTTTAGGACCGATTGCCAAGGTTCTTGGCTGGATTATGAATGCAATTTTCAATCTGACAGATGCAATTGGTATTCCTAATATTGGTTTATCCATTATTCTATTTACCATCGTAATCTATCTTCTTTTATTACCTCTTACTATCAAGCAGCAGAAGTTTTCTAAGCTGTCTGCAAAGATGAATCCGGAAATTGAAGCGATTCGTAAGAAGTATGAAGGTAAAAAAGATGAGAATTCTGTGATGGCACAGAATCAGGAAATTCAGATGGTTTATGCAAAATATGGTGCTTCTCCCAGTGGTAGCTGTGTACAGTTGATCATTCAGATGCCCATCTTATTTGCTTTATATCGTGTAATTTCTAATATTCCTGCTTATGTAACCAGGGTTAAGAGTGTATTCTTGGTTCTTGCAGAGAAAATAGTAGAGACTGACAAGGGTCTTTTCCTTCAGGAGTCAGAGGTAGAAGGTATTAAAAATACCGTAATGATGTACGGTAAAAATATGACTGGTGATAATACGATAAATGGTGTTATCGATGTACTTGACAAGCTGTCTTCTACGGACCTGACTACAGTTGCCCAGCATTATGATTTGACTGCTTTAACCTATGAAGGTGAGTTAATTTTAAGCAATGACACCACCAGAGGTTTGCTTGATACCTATAACAATTTCTTAGGTCTGAATATGGCAAACTCTCCGCAGGCCATCATTTCAAGTGCATTTGCTATCGGTGCATGGGGACTGCTTATTGGTGCTATTATGATTCCTGTATTATCTGCAGTAACACAGTGGATTAATGTTAAACTGATGCCTCAGCAGGATAATACAAATCAGACTGCAGAGCAGAGCTCTATGATGCAGTCTATGAAGACCATGAATATGGTTATGCCATTTATGTCTGCATGGTTCTGTTTCACATTACCTTGTGGTATGGGTCTTTACTGGATTGCCGGTTCTGTAGTAAGAACAATCCAGCAGATTGTAATTAACAAAGCCATTGACCGTATGGATTTTGACAAGCTGATTGCAAAGAATTCTGAAAAGAGTGCAAAGAAGCTGGCAAAGATGGAAGAGCAGCAGAAGTTAATTGAAGCTTATTCTAATATGAATACCAAGAAGATTCAGAATAAAGCTAATTCTGCAAATCCGGTTTCTCAGTCCGATGTTAAGAGTAACTCTGAGACATATTATAAGAATGCAAAGCCCGGCAGTATGATGTCCAAGGCAAATATGGTAAAAGATTTTAACGAAAAGAATAATAAGTAGTGTTGATTGATTATGGAGGGTTAAAGATATGGAATTTATTGAAGTATCTGCGAAAACAGTAAATGAAGCAATCACCGAAGCATGTCAGAAATTAGGCGTTACCAGTGATAAGCTGATTACAGAAGTTATTGAAGAAGGTTCTAACGGGTTTTTAGGAATTGGAGCAAAGCCTGCAAAAATTAGGGCTGCTGTAAAAAATACCGTAGAAGATAATGCAAAGAATTTCTTAAAAGAAGTATTTGCTGCAATGAATATGGAAGTTGTAGTAAACGTAAAGTATGATAAGGACGAAAGAACCATGGACATCGATTTAAGCGGTGATGAAATGGGTGTTTTGATTGGTAAGAGAGGGCAGACCTTAGATTCTCTTCAGTATCTTGTTTCCTTAGTAGTAAATAAGGATGTAGAAGATTACATCAGAGTTAAGGTTGATACTGAGAATTACCGCCAGAGAAGAAAGGATACTCTGGAGAATCTTGCTAAAAATATTGCTTATAAGGTAAAGAGAACCAAGAGACCTGTTTCTTTAGAGCCTATGAATCCATATGAAAGACGTATCATTCATTCTGCACTTCAGAATGACAGATATGTGGTTACTCATTCTGAAGGTGATGAGCCTTTCAGAAGAGTGGTTGTTACATTAAAAAAATAAGTTTATAAAAAAGGGAAATGTACTTGTTACATTTCCTTTTTTATTGTATTCTTTTAACTATTCAGAGCGATGCAGATTTATAAAATAGTCTGCGTAATGCTTACTACGGCCTGTTGATGAGAAAAAGCATGAGGCAGTTTTGTGTATTGGTTCTGAATGGTCGGAGAGAAGGGAGTTAATTTTATGAAAACAGATACCATCGCTGCAATTGCAACTGCTCTGTCAGATTCCGGCATCGGTATTATCCGTGTGTCAGGTGAAGAAGCATTGTTTATTGTAAATAAAGTATTTAGAAATAAGGCCGGTAAGAGAT
>CAZOSU010000238.1:3594-4742 GCA_964582515.1 uncultured Acetatifactor sp.
CCTTTCCAAAGAGTCCCATACCATTTCCTATGGATTTATTGTAGATATGTCGGAAGAAGAATCAGAATCCTGGAAAGAGTATATTTTAGATGAGGTTATGGTTTCTGTAATGAAGGCTCCTAAAACCTACACCATGGAAGATACGGTAGAGATTAATTGTCATGGAGGTGTTTTGTTATTACAGAAGGTACTTGAGCTTCTGTTAAAAAATGGTGCCCGTTTAGCCCTACCGGGAGAATTTACGAAACGTGCTTTTTTGAATGGTCGTATTGATTTGTCAAAAGCAGAAGCAGTAATGGATGTGATTCATTCAGGGAATGAATTTGCCTTAGAAGCTTCTATGAATCAACTTAGGGGTTCTGTTTCCGACAAAATTAAGAGCTTGCGTGAAAAAATTATTTACGAAATAGCGTTTATAGAATCTGCTTTGGATGATCCGGAGCATATCAGCCTGGATGATTATGAGGAAAGACTGACAGGTGTGGTTAAAGAAATAAAAAGAGAAGTAGAAAAGCTTATTGCTTCCGCGGATAATGGTAAGATGATGAAGGAAGGAATTAACACCTGTATCGTAGGAAAACCAAATGCGGGAAAATCTTCTTTATTAAATCGTCTGGTAGGAGAGGAGCGTGCTATTGTAACAGATATTGCCGGTACTACCAGAGATGTGCTTCAGGAATCCATTCGACTTCATGGAATCGGTCTTAATATTATTGATACTGCAGGAATTCGTTCTACAGAGGATGTGGTAGAAAAAATAGGGGTTGAAAAAGCAAAGGAATATGCAACCAAAGCGGATTTGGTAATTTACGTGGTGGATGCATCTATTCCTTTGGATGCGTCAGATATTGATATCATTTCTGTAATAAAGAATAAAAAAGTTATTGTGCTTTTAAATAAATCTGACTTAAAATTAGTGGTACAGGAAGAGGAGCTTGTGAAGCTTTTTGATGAAGATGAAATACAGATTCTTCGTACTTCGACCAAGGAAAATATTGGTATGGAGGAATTTGAGAATACCATTAAGGAAATGTTTTTTGCCGGAAGAATAAAATCAAAGGAAGAAGTGGTAATTACAAATATGCGTCATAAGGAGGCACTTTTGGATGCCAATGAATCCTTAGCGATGGTGATGCAGAGCCTTGCAG
>CAZOSU010000239.1:0-4716 GCA_964582515.1 uncultured Acetatifactor sp.
CTCGGTAGCAAGTGGTTTGGACTATCCTTCTTCCGGTCCGGAGCATGCATTCCTTCATGACCTTGGCAGAGTAAAGTATGACGTGGTAACAGATGATGAAACCATAGATGCCTTTTTTGCCCTTTCCAGAATGGAAGGTATCATACCGGCCATTGAAAGCTCCCATGCTGTTGCTTATGGTATGAAGCTGGCGAAGACCATGGGCAGGGGGTCCGTCCTCATTAACCTTTCCGGTAGGGGGGATAAGGATATGGATTATATCATTGAGAAATATGGTATTAGATAAAAATGGTGGCAGGAGTCTTTTCCTGCCACCTTTCTTAAAATATCAATACATAGTAATGATTCCGCAGGCAATTTTGTCACCTGCATTTCCGGAGGGCTGCGTTACAAAGTCATCCGGCTGAGAATGAATGATAATGGTTCTGCCCAGAACATCTTCCAGATGAAAGTTACTTGTGAGAAAGATGGAAAAAGCGTTTCCGCTGTTTCCTAAAAGGGGTGGCAAATCACCTGCATGAAAGGGATGCGGACCTTTTCCGGGGTTAAAGTGCATCTTTGCATCAGCAAAGGGATCTGTTTCATTTCCGGTACAGGACATTCCTTCATGTATGTGGAAACCGAAAAAGGCATTTGGTCTGGAAGAAGTGGAGGGAAGACCTGTAATGTCAGCGCTTATCATGACACCATACTCCAGCTGATAAAAATTTACCTGCCCATGGATTCTAGGGTAATCTTCACTTCCCATAATCGTTGCCCTGGCATCCGGGTGCCGGTAAAGAATGGGAAGATATCGGTTAAACTGGCTATTGCTGCGTTCGTCGTTATACATAATACGTGAACCTTTCTTTGCTTGATGTATTATGATATGAGCACATAAATCTAGATGCTACAAATTAAAACGGATATTCCATACCTCGGAGAAGTTGGAAATGTATCTGCTTTCCACGGCGGGGACGTAGTAAAGGCCGTAGCAGTTTAAGCCATTTTTGTCATACTCATCCGAAAGCTCCACATAGAACAGATAGTATGGAACAAAGATATTTTGCATAATATCGCTTCGATATACAAGCTCTCTCTTGGCAATGTATTTTTCATCCCGGAATTCTTCCGGCACATTGGTACCGTAATATCCGCGGCATAAGAGCTTTTGGGCCTCGTCTGCGGAGATGATGGGGTAGTAACCGATGACTTCGGATAGGTCACGATTGTAGACCCTATAAATCCGCAAATCTCCTGTATTACCGTCAGTTGTAAAATCGGTGTGGTTGAAGTTATAGTTCAAAATATTTTGTGTAGCATCCTCCGTCATATCGTAGAAAGAAATATGATGGTCTTGTATATTTCCTGTGTCACGAGTTGAGTAGTCGCCTCCGGAAATATCGATGGTTGGATTTTCCATGGCAATTAGCTCCGGATAAGTGTCCAAAAGGTATTCTGCCAAAGAGTATGCTTCTTCATAAGATGCATGCCAGCCTGTAATTTGATATTCCTCCGGAAGTGCAATTTGTGGCTCAAAGAACACTTCAGTTAAATGAGGGTGTGTTACTTCCAGCGACATATTTCCACTTTGGGCATACACCAGTGGACTGGCTAGGCTGTCTGGATCATGCTTAATTTCTAAATCGGTAATTCCTAAATAGCCAGCTACCTTGGTGAGTGCAGTGTCCATGGCGTCCCAGTCATAGGAAAGGAGCCATCCGGCACCGTCCACCGGGTGCTTGTTCCAAAATACCGGAAGATGGGTCAGTTCACAGTCCTCCGTCCAGGGATTGTTATTTACCAGTTCTTTCTATGTACAATATTCATGGATATGGTATGTAGAAAATGTCCGTATTTGGTCACCGTTTCTGTAATGGCATTATCCGCCCGATGAAAATATAGTTCGATGATTTTGTTATCTTCCATATAATTCCCTCCTCATCTATATAGACGAAGAAATTTTGCTGTGGTTGCAGTATTATTTCATTCATTGTAGAATAAATTTTAGTTTACAACAGAAAGGGCAGATATTCAAATGAAAGTGGTGGATGCTTATAAACAATACCTTGGGGCGCAGTGTATATATAATGAGGTAGAACGCAAAGGGGTGGTGGTAACACTTACTGCGACTTCGGATAATGGCAATATCAGATATGAGGTAGGACTTTCCTTTTTTCCCTATAGGGACCCGGAGGATTTTGTAATCTCTTACGATGCATGTATCAGTAAAGAAATCTTCGCAGCAAAGGGAAGGCGCTCCAAAAAGAGAGAAGAGGCATTTTTGAAGGATTTGCCAGAATATGCGGATGCATTTGCGACAGAACTGGAGGGGATTATCTTTTGGGATAAGCCGCTGCGGGAAGCAGTGAGAGGCTAGAGTTGATGAAATTTATAGAAAACAGGTTGACATATGAGGAGTATTTTGCACTGAGAAGCTCTGTAGGGTGGAAGAACTTTAATGAGGAACAGACCCGGAAAAGTATTGCAAACAGTATGTATACAGTCAAAGCGGTAGATAATGACAGTACAATTGCTATGGGGCGCCTGCTGGGGGATGGATTGTATTACTTGATTGTGGATGTGATAGTGATGCCACAATACCAGAAGCAGGGAATCGGTAGTCAGATTATAGATATGCTTGTTGATTATGTGGAGAAAGAAATGCCCATAGGTGGCAGGTCAAGTATCCAGCTGGTTGCAGAAAAGGGGAAGGAAGCGTTTTATTTAAGAAAAGGATTTAAATTGATTCCCCATGAGTACTGTGGAAGTGGGATGAGAATGGTGCTTCATAAAGGATAGAGGAGAAAACAGTGTAAAATATAATTTATTCGTATTATGATTTTTATACTACGAGTATAACGACAGCCCCAGCGAATTGTGATATAGTGCCATAAAAGAGAAAAGCAGCATATCAAGGGATAGCTGCTTTTCTTGTAAGGAGGGATGAGCATGGAGAATAAGGGAACTGTAACAATTGAAACAGAACGTTTGATTTTAAGGCGTTTTCAAGTGGAGGATGCGGAAGAAATGTACCAAAACTGGGCATCGGATCCGGAGGTTACAAAATTTCTGACTTGGCCAACGCATAAAGATGCAAGTTTGACCAGAAGCCTTTTGGAAGATTGGGTGAAAAGGTATGAAGAATTATCCAGCTATAACTGGGTGATGGAGCTAAAGGAAACCGGAGAGGTTATCGGTAATATTTCTGTGGTCAAATTGCGTGAGGACATCGCAGCGGCAGATATGGGCTATTGCATGGGCAGAGCCTGGTGGGGCATGGGGCTTATGCCGGAGGCATTGCGGGCTGTTATGAGCTATCTATTTACGGAGGTAGGTATGAATCGTATTGCAGCCTGTCATGATGTGAATAATCCCAAATCCGGCAGAGTGATGGATAAGGCCGGAATGAGAGTGGAAGGAATCTTGCGCGCAGCAGGAAAGAATAACATAGGTGTCTGTGATGAGGTTTGGCATGCCGCATTAAAGGAGGAATGGGTATAATGGTACGTTTTGCGAGAAAAGAAGATTTAGAAAGAGTCAATGAACTACGAAAAATAGTAAATGACTTACATGTGCAGGGGAGACCAGATATATTTAGGCCGGGCTTTAATGAGACGCTACGGAATGTAATTTATGAAATCTGGGACGCAGAGGATAAGGATATCATCGTGGCAGAGCGTGAAGGGATTATCTGTGGCTTTGCCTGTGTGCAGTTTGTGAATAAACCGGAGTCCCCTTTCCAGAATGCGAGACAGTTTTATGCTGTAGATGAATTCTGCGTGGATGAGGCATTTCGCAGACAGGGAGTTGCCACAGAATTAATCAAATATATCAAGGAAGATGCAAAAAAGCGTGGCTTTCCGAAGGTGGAGCTGAACATGTGGGAATTCAACGAAGGTGCATTGGCGTTTTATGAGGCCGTAGGATTTAAGACCTACAGAAGATATATGGAGATGAAGTGCGAGTAGATGATGTGGGGAAAGTTTGATAAATTAAATAGGAAATATTGTCTATTTTTGTAAAATATAGTATAATAATTTCGTGAATTTGTATAAAAATTCAGAAAATAAGATATGCTATGAGGAATAGATATGAATCCAAACACCACGAAAACCCTTATATTTACAAATGAGAAATGTCAAGGCTGTAATCGATGTATATCGGTATGTCCTGTGTTGACGGCAAATTATTCTGTTGTATCGGAGGATGGGCAGAATCAACGTATTGAAGTTCATAGCGAGAACTGTATTAATTGTGGTGCATGCTTTGATGCATGTGAGCATGGTGCCAGAAGCTTTAATGATGATACGGAGCAGTTTTTTACGGATTTAAAGAGAGGGGTGAAGATTTCTCTCATTTTGGCACCGGCCTTTGCAGCCAATTATCCGAATCAATATAAGCAGGTGCTTGGTGGATTAAAAAGATTAGGTGTAAATCATGTGATTAGTGTCAGTTTTGGGGCAGATATTACCACATGGGCGTATATTAATTACATATCTAAAAACAGTTTTAGTGGTGGTATTTCCCAGCCTTGTCCTGCAATTGTGAATTATATTGAGCATTACGAGCCCGGACTTATCAGTAAGCTGGTTCCTGTGCACAGTCCTATGATGTGTACAGCTATTTATGCAAAGAAGTATATGAATATTACTGATAAGCTGGCATTTATTAGTCCGTGTATTGCGAAAAAGGCAGAAATCACAGACCCCAATACCGGTGGTTATGTATCCTATA
>CAZOSU010000240.1:0-4710 GCA_964582515.1 uncultured Acetatifactor sp.
CCTTGGAAGCCTTGGCTTGCAAGGGCTTGTGCGTTGTTCAGTACACATTATATTATACCACATTCATTCGCTCAGGATGACATAAATCGGAGTTTTTTTACAGCCCCAAATCCGTTTCCATACAATCGCCTCACGCAGATTTATCTCTGCCCATGAAACAGAAAAATATCATGATAGGTCACGCCATCGAGCACGCGGGTGTGCAGCTCATAGTGCAAATACTGCGATTGTCCGATCGGAAGCTCCGCGCGAGCGCGCTCAATCACCTCGCCGCCCAAAGCATAGTCCACCGTCACAGAGCTCTCGGCGGCATTGATGGTTTGCGTCGGATACATATTGCTCTCGTCAAGATAGACCTGCGCATTCGGGTTGCAGCCGTAGACCGCATTGATCGCACAGTTCGCCAAAAGGATTCCATCGGCAAGGCTTTCCTCCGTCAGAGCTGTGATGCTTGTCAAAATGGAAACCCCACCGTCAATAAAATGTGTTCGAAGATAGACGCCTTCCATGCTCGTTCCTACGGCATAGGAGCACACTTGCTCTGTTTGCTCGTACTGACATAAATAGATCGGCTGCCACAGATTTTCGCATTTTAGCAGCTGCGTTGCACTGCTCGCATTGGAAATGAAGGTCAATTCCTCCGTAATC
The DNA here is from genome assembly GCA_964582515.1 of uncultured Acetatifactor sp. Taxonomy (GTDB): domain Bacteria; phylum Bacillota; class Clostridia; order Lachnospirales; family Lachnospiraceae; genus Acetatifactor. The sequence goes on from CAZOSU010000240.1 coordinate 649, forward strand.
GGCGCAAGTGGCTGCAAAGCCGCTTGTGTCGTCGGCTGCGTCGTTTCTAAAGAGGTTTGCATCTGCGCGGATTCTTGCGTTTCACCTTTCCTGCCAAGGAAGAAAACCAGCACGGCTGCAACCGCCACGGCAGCCACAGCAACTGCGATCCAATGTGTCTTTCTCGCCAGCGGCTTGAGCTCCGTCTTCTCCCCTAACGTTTCCATGCAGTACAAGCAAAACTGCGCGCCCTCCTGAATTTCTGCGCCGCAATTCGGACATTTCATAGCTTCTCTCCTTATCCCAGCAGCTCCATTTCGTGTTCATAGAGCAGCTCATTGATCTGCGCAACTGTCATTTTCTTATAAATCCCAAAGAGAATCACACAATCAAATTCATTTTTCGCATACAACGGTGCATAGCCCGAACATTTTAGTAGCTGCTGCATATCCCCCAGATCGATCCCCATACCGATCGCAAGGCTCAGCAGCTTCTTGCGCTCGGGGACACGCAGCCCCGAAAAGATCTGATAGCCATAAATCTCGTTCAGCTCTGCACGCCGTATGGCAGCCGATTTTTTAATGTCATATTTCTTTACCAGCTCATCTAAAGATTCCGACAAACTTCGTTTGGGCAAATACTCCGCATTTTCCTGATAAAATCGCTGAAAGCTGGCGCAGTTTTGCAGCTCTTGCAATAGATCCGCTGTGTTCTTTGCCACGAAAATTCCCCCTTTTTTGCTACTGTAGCACAAATTTTACATTGCGTCAACCACAAAAAAATAGGGCGCTTTCTATGCTGTCAGCATAGGACAAGCGCCCTGTTTTTGTTTATAATATTAAAGGAAATCGATCTTATCCGCCAAAGCCTTGACCGTAGCCAAGAAGGACTTGACCTGTGCATCGTTTTTACCTTGCAACATAGACGACACAGCAGTAAGTACCGCCTTTTGCTCCTGCGCAGCATCAAAGAGCAAATAGTCCATGCTTACCTCTAAAGCCGTTGCAATTTGGAAAGCCGTTTGCAGCGATGCAATGCGAGTGCCTCGCTCGATGTGACCGATATGCGCAGTTGACAGCGCACAAATCTCTCCCAGCTTTTCCTGCGTGATATTCTTTTTCAAACGTGCCTGACGGATCCTCTGCCCCATCGCGCGATAGTCCAGCTCGTTCACAGCCTTCACCCCTTTTGCCTGCATCTATTTTACCGAATTATGCCCCATTTTGTAACGAACCATTAGAATTAATCATTGACTATAAGCATTATTTATGCTATGATTTAGAAAAAAGAAAGGACTTGATATGATGAAAAAATATATTGCACTGTTATTATGTATTGCTATGTTGGGCAGTTTGCTGTGTGCTTGTACAAGCGAGTCGGATGTTGCGGACACAATCCCAATTCAAAGAACAAGTTCGACAGAAGAATCAACTACGCTCCCTACGGAAACCGAGGAACCTGCAACTGAGTCACCGGAACCTGTTTCCACTTATGAACAAGGTATTCTTACCGAAGAACGTTACTACAGTAAATGGCTGAATTTGAGCTGCTATTTCTCTTCTTATTTGATCCCTGCAGATATTACTGAAATCAAAATCAATAATATAGTATCTATGGCAAGCAATCCTGATAACTATGGCACTATTGAAATGGTAGCCGGAGATACCTTTGCCGGATCTGATTATTCGTTCGGTCTGTACACCTTTAAGTTGACTGACAACCAAAAAAATGTCGAAGAGCTTGCGTTAGAATTTAATCAAACATATACCAAATCACTTCAAGCCGAGTTGAGCAATGTTGCTTCTGCGGAATTTCAATGGGATTCTGCCAAGCAGCTGCTCTTCCTTGGCGAAACATATTTAGCATATCATCTACGCTCAACAGTATACGATTACCTAAATATGACGGAGCAGTCCGATATGGAATATTGGAGGCTTTACAGGATCAAGGAAGACCGCCTTATCGTTTTTACCTTTGCAGATACATATGGTAACAGAACTTTAAGCGATCTTTTATCTCCATTTACTGCGTATGATGGCGGATTCCCGACAACTGCATGTGTAGAAAACTCTCGTTGGAGCGGTCTTCCGGATAATCATAATATTCCCTCAATCTATATCTTTGGTAGCTACGATACCTTTGATGCCTGTTACAACACAAATGAAACCATTTATGACGACATTTCCCCGTATCTCACCGACGAGTGGGAAACGAGCTACACATGGACCGTCCAAGAAGATATCATTTCTCTCTGCTTTTTGGCTGAGTCTGTATATGTTTCCGAGCAGGTTTACTTCGTATATAACATATCCCTCACGGGCGAATTGATTTCCAAGGAAGATTTTATGGCACAATGCGACCTATCAGACGAAGAATACCTGCAATTGCTGAAAGATGCTCTAACTGCTAAATTTTACGAGCTGTACGGAGATTTCGATACAAGCTCGGAGTTCTTCCAAAACACTTTAGCGTGGACGATCAGTGAAGAGACGATGGCGCAGGCACAACCCTTCTATAGCGCTGAAAACGGTCTTTGTGTGGTAGCCAATGTAGGCTCGCTCGTCGGTGCGGATGCCTATGACCGCATTGTGAGTCTATCACAAACCGATACATAATCCACGAGTTAGGATTTATATGCTTATTGCATTGGAGGACGAGTTATGAAAAAGCCTATCGTTTATTTATTATGATTATTAATAGCGTTTATCATTTCCTTTGTTGTCATTCCCAAAATCCATGAGGCTACATATGAAAGTCCTTTTGCGCAAGAGGAAAGTGCAAAAGGAAAAAATGTCAAAATATCTACCTGTAGCGACTCGCATGTATATTTTAAGCCTGTTTGCCCGGAATGTGGGCACATCAGCGGAATGTACAGCGTGAACCTCTCATCCGGAGAAAAACATTCTACAAATCATATTTGCGAACAATGTTATGAGGTATATGAAATAACAATCGAGAGATAATTGATTTTGCAATCATGGTTTCATCACAAACAGGAGACAGCATTCGAATGATTATTAACCCCAAAAAATTAAACAGAAACATTACAGCTAAAGTATCTGATGTTGAAATTGAATGCGTAAAAGCATATATACAAGGTGCTGTTCACAGCCATTGCAATACAAGTCCGGGGAAACCATTTTCGGTGCGTATTTTATTTGGCGGAAAAAATAAGGACTGGTCAGGGACACCGCTGCAATGTATATATGACTATCATAAAGATATACGGCAATCTAAGGATCCTGCCAATCAAGCTGCTAAGGATATCGGTTGGCTTTTTAAGCAGGTTTTGGAAAGCGATAGCAGAAAATTCCGCTATATCGGAAAGGATACCGGAAATATCTTCAAGCTGATTTCTGAATAGAATCAACAGACGATACAAGTGTAGATAAAAAGGAGAAAAATGTTATGAAAAAAATATTAGCCATGATTATGTGCGTTACAATGCTACTGGGTTTGCTGTGCGCTTGCAGCGAAGAAGAGAAAGAAGAAACTACCGATATCAAACCGCTTCGCAAGGAAGTTGTCGAAGCCTATGAGACGGACGAAAAGCTCGCAAAAGAAGTCCAAGCTCTTTTCGATGAATTTGACAAAGCCTTCGAAACGCTGAAAAACTCAGATGTTGGCGATGCAGATTTCCTTGCATACGCTGAAGCTATCAGCGAAGCCGTAAGCAATTTTGAAGCGTTTGATCCTTATTACGAGAAGCTTATTAATAGTGATCGCTATCCGGAACATGCAGATATGCAAGTGGAGTATGCTAATTTGGGAGGGGTCAGATTCAGTCTCAGCTCCAAATTGCTTAAATGCTACTCCAATGAGGGCTCTGCAGAAGGCTGTGCAGAAACTGCCTTTGGTGTCGTAAATTCTTATTCTAAATTCTTCTACGGCGAATATCGCATCACCGATGATGATCTTGACAAACTGGGTTAACGGTTAAATTCCGATTTATCGGTGTGTTTTGTATCAAAAATCGATACGCAAACGGTGCCGACCACGCGCAGCGTGCCGGGAGAGGTCAAGGAGAGGGCGGCTTTGCGGCGGGGTAGGCAGTTGCGAAACGAAAGCAGTTTCGATAGCCGC
>CAZOSU010000241.1:0-1077 GCA_964582515.1 uncultured Acetatifactor sp.
GACCACTAGCCCGGCTATGTAGAAGTTGACGGTACAACCGGTAAGATTGGTGAAGTTACTGTAAAGTGGACCATCACTCCATCTGATGACAATGCATATCAGAACAAGCTGGACGATACTTTACCGAAGCAGAGCAGCGCAGCAGCTGATGATAAGATTGACTTATTCTTAATCGAAGCAGACTATGCATTAAAGTATGTTGATACGGAGTACACTGTATCTGTTAAGGACTTAGGCGTTACTGACGCAGACGTTGCTAACCAGTACCAGTACACCAAGGATATTGTTACCGATTCTAAGGGCGTATTAAAGGGTGTTTCATGGCAGGGATGTCCCGGCGTATTATTCTACAACAGAGAAGTAGCTACAGAAGTATTTGGAACAGATGATCCGGAAGCAGTTCAGGAATATGTTAAGGATTGGGATACCTTTAACAAGACCGCCCAGACCTTAAAGGATGCAGGTTACTATGTAATGTCTTCTGTAAACGACAGCTATCGTGTATATTCTAACAACGTAACCTCTAAGTGGGTTGTTGATGGAAAGATTAACATTGATGACAATTTAATGAACTGGGTTGAAGATTCTAAGGCATTGGTTGATGCCGGTATGACCGGTACCCATGACCTTTGGGGTGATGACTGGAGCGCAGGCTTCTATCCGGAAGGAAAAGTGTTCTGCTACTTTGGACCTGCATGGTTAATTAACTTCTGTATGGCAGCCGGTGAGGAAGGCTCTATCGCAACCAACGGTGATTGGGGCGCAGCTGTAGGTCCTCAGGGCTTCTTCTGGGGCGGTACCTGGATTTGTGCAGCAGCAGGAACTGACAATGCAGACCTTGTTAAGGACATTATGTTAAAGCTTACCTGTACGGAAGATATCATGACTGAAATCGTAGTTCAGGATGATGATTTCGTAAACAATAAGCCTGCTATGGAAGCTATGGCTGCAAGCACTGAGTACTCAAGTGCAATCTTAGGTGGACAGAATCCTCTTGCTATGTACTGTGAAGGTGCAGGAAGCATTGACTTAAGCAACCTTTCTGCTTATGACCAGGGATGTAATGAAGAGTTTCAG
>CAZOSU010000241.1:1087-4700 GCA_964582515.1 uncultured Acetatifactor sp.
ACTACTTCGAAGGCAATGCAACCTTAGATGAAGCAAAAGACTTATTCTACAAGGCTGTTGTTGAGAAGTATCCTGAGTTATCATACTAATTAATTACACATATTAATAGGTAGAAATTGATGTGCCTGCCTACCGCTTATGGTCAGGCAGGCACTTCTTTTTTCAAAAAATGGCAAGAGCCATTAAAGTTTAATAGCTGTTGCTATCTTTTGAAGGGGAAATAGGGAGGTTTAATGATGAAGAAAGAGAAGAAGGGAAATGTTGTAAGCTATAATAAATGGGGTTACATATTTTTGATTCCGTTTGTGCTGGTGTATGTTGTATTCCAGTTGATTCCGCTTTGCAGCACGATTGTAAATAGCTTTTTTGAGAATTATCGTTCCGGACTTACGCAGGTGGGACCTAATTTCATCGGATTGGACAATTATATTAAATTGTTTTCAGATGGTGATATTTGGATATATACCAAGAATACTTTGATTATGTGGGTAATGGGCTTTGTGCCACAGATTCTTGTTTCCTTATTATTGGGTGCATGGTTTTCCGATACCAGACTTCGTTTGAAGGGGCAGAGATTCTTTAAGACGGTTATTTATCTTCCCAACTTAATCATGGCGTCTGCGTTTTCAATGTTATTCTTTACATTGTTCTCAGATGGAGGTCCGATTAATGATATTTTGATATCGTTGGGTGTATTCACCGAGCCCTACAAGTTCTTCTCCCATACATGGAGTACCAGATCTTTAGTAGCATTTATGAACTTTGTTATGTGGTTTGGCAATACTACCATTCTCTTAATGGCTGGTATGATGGGTATTGATACTTCGCTTTTCGAGGCTGCGGAGGTGGATGGAGCAACCTCCACACAGGTATTTTTCCGGATTACCTTACCGCTTTTAAAGCCGATTCTGATTTATGTAATGATTACCTCATTAATCGGCGGTTTACAGATGTTTGATGTACCCCAGATTCTGACCAACGGTTCCGGAGAACCAATGCGTACATCCATGACGCTTATCATGTATCTGAATAAGCACCTGTTCAGTAAAAACTATGGTATGGGTGGTGCGTTATCTGTATTCTTGTTTGTTATCACCGGTATTTTGAGCTTGATTGTATTTAAGTTCACCGGTACCGGCGAAAGTAATGATTAGGAGGTGGAAGGTATGGCTGATAATAGAACAGGCGAATTAGATAAAGGTCTTGGTATTAAGGCGCGTAGAGCCATTGCATATACTGTACTTATTGTGATTTCCTTCTTTTGCTTGATTTGGTTTTACATATTGATTATCAATGCAACCAGATCCAACGCAGAACTGACAAGAGGTTTTACACCTTTTCCCAGTAATAGTTTAGCTACAAACTGGAAGAATCTTCTGGCAGGAACATTACCGATAATTAACGGTCTGGTGAACAGCCTGATTGTTTCTACTTGTAGTGCAGGGCTCAGTGTGTACTTTTCCTGCATGACTGCATATGCGATTCATGCCTATGACTTTAAGTTTAAGAAATTCATCTTTACCTTTATTTTGGCGGTAATGATGATTCCGACACAGGTTACTGCACTTGGTTTTCTGCAGTTGGTTGATGGTATGGGTCTGACCAACAGTTTTCTTCCGTTGATTATTCCATCCATTGCTGCACCGACTACTTTCTATTATTTAAAGCAGTACATGGCATCCAATCTGCCGCTTTCCATTACGGAGGCTGCAAGAATTGATGGTTCCGGTGAGTTCAGAACCTTTAATACCATCACTCTTCCTATGATGAAGCCGGCGATGGCAGTACAGGCGATTTTCACATTTGTATCCAGCTGGAACAATTATTTCACTCCAGCACTTATTTTATCAGATGAGAAGAAGAAAACGTTACCCATCCTCATTGCACAGCTTAGAAGTGCGGACTTCCTTAAGTTTGATATGGGTCAGGTGTATGTGATGATTGCATTCTCCATCTTTCCTGTGGTTATTGTTTATTTATTCTTATCTAAGCACATCGTACAGGGTGTGGCTGTGGGTAGTGTAAAGGGCTAACAACATAACATATATAAATCCTCTTATGAAAAGAGCTGTAGGCGCAATGTCTGCAGTTTTTTTCGTTTAGAAAAAGTTTATAAACGCTTTAGCGCAGGTATATTTACGAAGGAGAGGCGGAATGCTATACTAACGTTATCAACAATTGTGCGTGGAGAAAAGGTTTAAAGAATGACAAAGCAGATTTTTTTAGATAGATTGCGTATGGCCTTAAGCGGCAGGGTGTCGCCGGCATTGGTGGAAGAGAATGTGATTTACTATGAAGATTATATTAATACTCAGATTCGTCTGGGCAAGAGCGAGGCTATGGTAATGGAGAGTCTGGGAGACCCAAGACTTATTGCCAAGACCATTATTACCACCAATGATAAAAATGGGGAGCAGACAAGCTATGAATATCAGGAGGTATCCACGGATATCGATGTGGTGTCAAAGATAAAGAGATGGCTTAGCAATGTACATGTACCGGGCTGGGTATGGGGGATTGTGATAGGTGTGGTGTTTATCGGAATTGTCAGTCTGGTATTTTCCGTTATTTCTTTTTTACTGCCGGTGCTATTACCTATCACCCTTGTGCTTTTCCTGATAAAGCTTTTCAAAGATTGGCTGAAATAAATATATGACGTAAAACTCCTGGCAGCAAGTGCGCTTCCGGGAGTTTTTGGTTATGTGGAAGAAGCTGTTTCGGAAAGAAAAAAGCCTATCAGGGGGGCTGATAGGCCTTTTTGAGGGGAGTATAAATAATTAATATATAAGGGTCTGTAAATAGAATGTTGAAGGGTTATCTATTTACAATTATGATTATAATACATAAGTACCAGAAATGCAAGAAGAAAATAGTACCAAAGTCCTAAAAGTTTTCTGGTGCTTTTTCGTTCAAAATGTCGAAAAACTATCCTGTTTACATTAAATCGAAACACGTGTATAATGACTCTGACTACTTTTTATCATTTAGGAAAGAGCAGAATATGAGAAAATTTGAATTAATTGCGCCATGTCATTTCGGCATGGAGGCGGTACTGAAAAAAGAGATTATTGATTTGGGATATGATGTAACGGAGGTGTCCGATGGACGCGTTACCTTTTATGGGGACGAGGAGGCACTGGTGCGCGCAAATGTGTTTCTTCGTACTGCAGAGCGTATTCTTATTAAAATAGGAAGATTTCACGCAGAGACCTACGAGGAATTGTTTCAGGGTACCAAGGCACTTCCATGGGAGGAGTATATCCCAAAGGATGGTAAATTCTGGGTGGCAAAGGCAGGAAGCGTAAAGAGTAAGCTCTTTAGTCCCTCGGATATTCAGAGCATTATGAAGAAGGCGATGGTGGAGCGTCTAAAGGAAAAGTATCGCATCGAATGGTTTAAGGAGGATGGGGAGAGCTTTCCGGTACGCGTATTTCTCATGAAGGATGAGGTGACAGTGGGGCTGGATACCACCGGGGACTCCCTGCATAAGAGGGGCTATCGTAAGCTGACCAGTAAGGCACCCATAGCGGAGAATCTGGCAGCATCCTTAATTATGCTCACTCCATGGAGGGGGGAACGAGTGCTGGTTGACCCTTTCTGCGGCAGTGGGACC
>CAZOSU010000242.1:0-3500 GCA_964582515.1 uncultured Acetatifactor sp.
TCCATACTGACGGAGAGGTGCATTAAAATCATAATTGATTTCCGGCAAATCATTTAAGTAGCCTGTAGCCTTGCTCTCCTGCAGTGTGGAAAGCTTACCCTTTGGATTACTTCCGCCATGATACATATAGTATCCCAACAGAGCCACGCCGCTCCCCAGCTTAGTAAGAGACATGGCTCCAATATCCTTGCCATGACAAACCGGTCTTCTATGCTCCGTAACCTGAAGTCCACCACCCAGCTCTGCGGTAAGATAAGGGAAGCTGGCCTCATCAAAGGTAACAGCCCCTTCCACATGATGGTCGCAGGCAATCAACGCATCATTGCGTTCCTGACTAAATACATAATTGGTATTGGCAGAGAGCTCCTCCGTAGACTGTTCCCACGGTGCTTCGCAGTAGCCTCCCATTACCGGGAGACAATCGCCGATAACTGCTCCTCCCCAACCGGTAGCCGTATAAAGAGGTACCTCAAAACCAATCTCTTTCGCCATGGCCTGCAATGTTCTCATATGCTGTTCACCCTTTTCTCCGGTGTAACCGCCCACATGACCATACTCATTCTCAATTTGTACACCGATGATAGGACCACCATCCTTGTACATCTCACCCTCTACCTGCTTGTAGAGCTGCTCCCAGAATCTTCTGACATACGCAATATATTTTTCATCATCGCTACGAAGGTCTATTTCCCCTTCTTTTTTCACCAGCCAATCCGGGAAGCCGCCATTACGCACTTCTCCGTGAACCCATGGTCCGATACGAAGAAACATATAGATTCCCACTTTTCTGCAAAGCTTTACGAATTTGCCCAAATCTCTACAGCCGGAAAAATCAAATACTCCCTCTTCTTCTTCATGATGAATCCAGATGGTATAGGCAGATACAATATTTAAACCGCCCGCCTTCATCTTACGAAGGGATTCCTCCCACAAGTCCTGGCGATATCTGGAATAATGCATTTCCCCCATAATAGGAAACCATGGCTTTCCATCCTTCATCAGATAATGTTGATTGTAGCTAAAACTCATTTTTGTCTTACTCCTCTAAAGCATTATTTTCAATCTCTTAATTCTGCCAATAATTTAAAGGGGTGAAAGCACATATCCTTCACCCCTTAATGCCGATATCCCCCTGGAGAATTGCGAAGCAATTACTCCCCGGATAAAACATAGCACTTCTTAGGCGGCGTTCTTTGACGCCTTAGAAGCTCTTTTTATCCTTTGACAGCACCACCGGTAATTCCTTCTACATAGAACTTCTGCATGATGACAAACAGAATAGAAATCGGAATGGATACTAATACACCACCTGCACAGAACTGAGTGAAGTAGGTGTTAATCAGGCTTCGCTCCAACATATTGTAAAGACCGATAGCTACGGTCCACTGACTGGAAATACCTGCATTTAAAATAATCTTTGCAAATACAAAGTCCATCCAAGGTGCAAGGAAGGAGCTGATTACTGTATACACGATAATCGGCCGGCTCATTGGCATAACCACCTTCCAGAATACCTGGAACTCCGTTGCGCCATCGATGTAAGCAGCTTCACGAAGAGATGCAGGAACGGTATCCAGAAAGCCCTTTGCAATCAGATAGCCAAGACCTGAGGATGCGGAATATACCAGCACAAGTCCCCAATGATTATTGGTAAGACCTAAGGTCTTTAAAATAAAGTAAACAGCAATCATGGATAAGAAGCCCGGGAACAGGTTCAGAATAACTGCCACATTCATAAGAGGCTTTCTCATCTTAAATCTCATACAAGAGGTAGCATAAGCCACCATCAGTACAAACATACTGGAAATCACACAGCTGAAGCATGCGATAATAAAGGTATTCTTAAACCAGTTAGGGAACTGTGCAACAGAGTCTGCTGAAAATAACAGATTCTTATATGCGCTAATGCTCCATTCCTTCGGGAAGAAGGTGGAAGTATTCATACCGGTATAAGCGCTGAAAGAGGTTACCACTAACCAGATAATGGGAATCAACCAGACAAATGCTAAAAATGCTATTAATAAATTGTGTGCAATGACACTAAGTGTTTTCTTTTTCATTAGCGGAAGGTCTCCTCTCTATCGCCCTTGATCATGCGATTAAATGCGACAAGTGTAAACACTGCACAGATAACGAATACTACCATACCGATAGCAGAAGCCATCTTGTAATTGTAGTAATCCTGTGTCAGTCTAAACAGCCAAGTTACCAAAAGGTCTGTCTCCTTCGCCTGGGAGTTAGCCATCAACTGATCGGTTGTTACATATACACCCTCTGTTAATAAGAAAATAACGTTGAAGTTATTAATATTCTTTACAAAGTCGGTAACCAAAGAAGGTCCCGTTACAGATAACATATACGGCATAGTAATCTTCCAGAAAATCTGTCTGGGAGTAGCACCGTCGATACGTGCACTTTCCAGCTGCTCCTCCGGAATATTCATAAGCACGCCGGTTGCAATCAACATCTGATAAGGTACACCAATCCAGATATTGATTATAATAATCATTACATGAGCCCAACCCGGAGCGGACAAAAACGGAATAAAGCTGGTTCCGATAAGGCCCATATCACGAAGCCATCCGGTAAGGCCGATATTTGCACAGATGGTATTTACGATACCACTATCTGCAAAGAAGTTACGAACAAGCATTAAAGAAACAAACTGTGGTACTGCGATAGTAATAATAAACATGGTTCTCCACAGTTTCTTACATTTGGTCTTCTTATTATTAAGAAGAAGGGACATCAAAATACCACCGATATAGGTAGTAAGTGTTGCAAAGAACGCCCATACAAGGGTCCATGCGAGAATACGAACAAATGCGTATCCAAAGGTAATGGTCATTCCACCGCCACCAAACAGATTGATGTAGTTATCAATTCCATTCCAGGTAAATAATGCTGACGGAGGCATATGCTTTTGATCATAGTTGGTAAATGATACCAAAATCATTACCAGGAGCGGTATGATAGTAAAAATCACAATACCGGCAACCGGTAAGAACAAAAGAGTAATATGGAATTTATGGTTAAATAATTCCTTCACATCTTCTACAAAGCTGTTGATGTGTTCACCGGCCTGTGCCTTTTTCTGTAGCTCATACACTGCAATTACATTATTTAAATAAGCAACCGCTGCCACAATCCAAATTACAATGCTGATTAAGGAAATTAAAAGAATCAGGAAGGAATGGTCATAGTCATTAAACTCATTCTTCATGGTGACAATATTAAATACCGATTCCTGCTTTACTGTTCCAAGAGTTCCGAACTTGCTTACATACTTGGGCGCAAATCCAATTGAATAAATAAGTACTACTACTTCGCAGATAGTTACAATAATTGATTTGATAAATTGTTTTCTCCTGGCATATCCTGCGCCTACCCAGATCAGGGACAACTTAACAAATAAATCACCCTTAACTACGGCTTCGCCGAATCTCTTAAAAAAGCCGCTGATGGCCATGAAGAAAGCACAAATACCGGCCTTAACTTTT
>CAZOSU010000242.1:3510-4695 GCA_964582515.1 uncultured Acetatifactor sp.
GCGTCTTCCTCTCCTTTACATTGCTTTTAAAAAGGCGCCCATCCCCTAGGGCTGGACGCCTCCAATATTTTACTTACCTTACGTGAAAATCTCTGATTTTCGTTTTTATTCTGCTGCGGTAACACCTGCCACCATAGTATCAAGTGCGGTCTGGATAGCTGCTTCATCTGTTGCAGAAAGCTCACCCTGTGCAATCATCTGACCGAAGGTAGCAGTAGGATCCCAATACTTACCACCAACAACCTGAACTACACCGTATGCAGACTGCTCAGATAAAGCTGCAATTGCAGTGTTAGCTGCTACTGCATCAGAAGCTGCAACCTTTACGTTAGAAGGTCCGATTTCACGGGTATCGAAACGAATCTGCTGGTTCTGCTCGTTGGTAATCCAATCAGCAAGTAATGCTGCCCAACCTGCGTTCTCAGAGAATGCATTAACACCAACAAGCTTGAAGCCTGCTACAGAACCCTGCTGAACCTGAGTACCTGCACAATCGAAGGTAGGAAGCTTGGTAGCTGCATAACCATCACCGAAAGCTGCCTGTGCTGCGGAAGCATCCCAGGTACCGGAAACAACTGCACATAAAGAACCGGAAGCAATCTGGTTAGAGATATCGCCATCAGCGATTGCCATAAATGCAGGATGAGAAGCAATCTTAATCATACCCTGAGTTACCTGTACACCGGTGTAATCAGCGGTACCATTGAAATCGATTGCAGTAGTTCCGTCTGCATTTAAACCGGTAGTGAAGCCTGCTCCATAGAAGAAGCCTGCGTTGTACCAACCGGAAGAGATAGTCATACCAGCCTTCTTGCCACCTGCCTCAGCAGCTGCAAGTAAGGTATCCCAAGACTTAACATCTTCTGCAGATACTACAGTTGAATCATAGTATAAGAAGTAACCGTTATCAGCGGTCATAGGATATGCATATAAGGTACCATCTACAGAAGCAGCATCTACAGAGCCGGAAGCGTTAGCAGACTTAACATCAGCAACACCCTTTCCAGCGTATGCCTGAAGAGCACCATCCATGCTGTCGATATTTAAAAGTGCACCTGCATTAACTAAATCGTTAATCTGGTCAGAAGCGAATGCAAAAACATCAGCTGCTGCTTCGATATCAGTTAATACGGTATCCTTAGCGGTAGACTCAGACTCAACACCAAGCTCTACGGTGATGTTAGC
>CAZOSU010000243.1:0-4695 GCA_964582515.1 uncultured Acetatifactor sp.
TATACCGCCTCACCGCTGGCAGAAAATACCAGTCTGTCCAATACCTTCATATAGTCAATGATTTCAATATTGGTGGCATACCAGATATCTTCCTTGCCTGACATCAGGGCGCAGAAATTCTCAATCACATCCCAGTTATTATCATTGTCAAACTCATAGCTGTGACCCCATACATACATCAGCTTCAAATACTGTTTTTTCTTGAAATCAACAAAAAACTGTCCCATATTCATCAAATCCGGGTTTTTGTGATGACAGGTAGGATACCACTCCAGAGGATCTGTGGGAAGAGCATAATCCGGCTTACTTGGTACCACTCTTCCATACTCTATACCCAGCTTATGAAATAAGTCCTTAATATCCTCACTATAGGAACCATTGGGATATGCATGTCCACGTACCATGCCACCGGTAAGCGACTCCAGACCTTCTCTGTCCTCTAAAATCTCCTTAGCCACCTGAGTCAGCGGACATCTCTCAATGGTAGGATGGGTCATGGTATGCGTCGCCACTTCATGCCCCTTATAAAGCTCAGCAATACGTTCCTTTTTAATCCGCTTCTCATCCTTGCCCATAAGGCCATAGTTTAAGTTAAAGGTTCCCTTCATTCCGTACTTATTAAAGATAGAAACCAGTCTCTCGTCTGCCAATTTACCATCGTCATAGCTAAAGGTAAGAGCCTTTGCCTTGCCACCGGGAAAACACTTATAAATCTTCATTTTTCAATACCCTCTCTGTTTTATAGTTTAAAATAATATTCCTTTTTAGTATACTCTGCACGTTAAGATTTTGCAACGTGCTATCTTTAGAATTGTTTTTAATATCAAAATATAATATGATGTCCTTAGCAAACCGAATGCATAAGAAGAAAGGGGACGTATAAATTATGAAAAAAACAAATTTTAAGGTTGGAAAGGTTATTGGTATTGTGGTCGGCGTATTTGTCGTTGCATCCTTGGTATTCGGCGGTACCTATCAGATTAAAGAGCAGGAGCAAGCGGTTCTGATTACTTTAGGTACAGCCAAGGCCGTAACGGAGCCGGGACTCCATTTCAAGATTCCTTATATTCAACAGGTAAAAAAGGTAAATACCACTATTCAAGGCTTTGCCATCGGCTATGATGAAAGCACTGATGTCAGCAATGAGGATGAATCCTTGATGATTACTTCCGATTATAACTTTGTTAACGTAGATTTTTATGTAGAATATCGCTTCTCTGACCCGGTGAAGGCCGTATATGCTTCCAAGGAGCCGGTGAAGATTTTAAAGACCATCAGCCAAAGCTGTATCCGTTCCGTTATCGGCAGCTACCCGGTAGACGATGTGCTTACCACCGGTAAGAACGAAATACAGAGCAAAATCAAAGAGGAAATTATTGTAAAGCTTGATGAGCATGACTTAGGTATCCAGCTGGTAAACATCACGATTCAGGATTCAGAACCTCCTACATCAGAGGTTATGGAAGCATTCAAGGCAGTAGAAACTGCAAAGCAGGGCAAGGAAACTACTTTGAACAATGCTAACAAATATCGTAACGAGCAGCTTCTAAACGCCAAAGCATCTGCTGACAGAATTGTTCAGGATGCAGAAGCCAAAAAGACCGAGCGTATAAATGAAGCGGAAGCGCAGGTAGCACGATTCAATGCAATGTATGAGGAGTATATAAAGAATCCTACCATTACCAAGCAGCGAATGTTCTATGAAACTATGGAAGAGGTTCTTCCCGACTTAAAGGTCATCATCGAAAGCGGGAATGGTAATATACAGTCCTTCTACCCCATTGAATCCTTTGTAACAATGGAGGACACTACTACCAACACCAGCACTACCACAGTAGAATAAAGGAGATAAAACATGAAACAGGTTAGAAATATTATGTTAGCGGTTATTGCCGTGTTTTTACTGATAGCTGGTTCCTCCAGCTGCGTAGTAACCTACGAAAACCAGTACAGTATCATCCGCCAGTTCGGAAAGATTGACCACATTGTGGATGAAGCAGGTGTCAGCTTCAAGATTCCTTTCATCCAGACCGTGGACACACTTCCTAAGCAGACCCTTTTATACGATATGGCTTCCTCTGATGTCATCACCAGTGATAACAAGACCATGATTTGTGACAGCTATATTTTATGGAAGATTGCAGACCCTATCAAGTTTGCCCAGACCTTAAACGGCTCTGTTTCCAACGCAGAGAACCGTCTGGATACCATCGTTTATAACTCATTAAAGAATGTAATTTCCAGTGTTACCCAGGATGAAGTCATCTCCGGCAGGGACGGCCAGCTTTCCCAGGCAGTCATCGACAATATCGGTGCTACCATGGACCAATATGGAATCGAGCTTCTTACCTTTGAAACCAAACGGTTAGACTTACCAAGCGACAATAAGGCTGCTGTATATGAGCGTATGATTTCTGAGCGTGACAATATCGCTGCAACCTACACCGCAGAGGGTAATTCCGAGGCACAGATAATCCGCAACTCCACTGACAAGGAAGTAACCTTAATGCTCTCCGAGGCAGAGAAGCAGGCAGAAATCTTAATCGCAGAGGGTGAGGCAGAGTATATGAAGACCCTGTCCAGCGCCTACGCAAATGAATCCAGAACGGACTTCTATTCCTTCGTAAGAAGCTTAGATGCCCTAAAGGCATCCATGACGGGCAACAACAAAACCGTGATGCTTTCCCCGGATTCACCTATTGCACAGATTTTCTATGGTGAATAAAGACAAGAAAAGTGGCAGGATTTCTACTCTCTGCCACTTTTCTTATGCTCTATGATATAATAATCCATCCATTCATCATGGGCTTTCTCGTAAGAAAATCCCAGCTTTTTCAGTAGTCCTATAGATGCCTGATTCTCCCTGTGTACCACCGCACCTATCTTCTCATAACCCAGACAATCCGCCCCATACCCTAAAAGCTCTCTACATACCTCAAAAGCATACCCCTTCCGCTGATGCTCTACACCTATCACATAACCAAGCTCCGGCACTTCATAGCCATCCCGAAGGGACAAGCCTGCCCTGCCGATAATCTCATCCGTTCCTTTCCTAAGCAGTGTCCAAACACCAAATTCGTAGAAATGATACATACTCTTAATATAATCCCGGATATATGCCTCTTCCTCCTCCATGGTGGGATACAGGCCCTCTGTATACGCAGTAAGAGAGGGTTCTTTGTACATTTCCCAGAAATGCTCCACATCCCCCACTGTAGTTTCCCGTAGTCTTAGACGCCTCGTCTCCAAAATATCCCACGGAAGCCCCACATACCTGCGAAAAACCCTTTCCAGATATTCCGCATCTATCTCCTGAGGATTCTCCATAGCATACCTACACTTCGGAAAAGACAACTGCCGATTCTTATTATGATAGTAAATAAGAGTGGGGAATCCTCTTCTCAAAAGCTTATCCACACACATGGGATTATCACTGATATACAAAGCCTGTTCCCGATAGATTCCAATTTCCTCCGCAAACTCTTCTGCACTGAAAATTTCCACGCCAATACCTGCTTCGTTACATCTTTCAATTAACAAAATACAGGATGCCCATCCAAAAGAATCTTCCAAAAATAATATAACCTTCTTTAAAAAATGCCTCACACCATTTTTTCCTTTACGAGTTCTCTTTTTTCAGTTATAGTATACATGATTAATTCTTGCAAGAAAAGGAGATTTGACATGGCACAGAATCCTGTTGTTACTTTTGAGATGGAGAACGGCGATATTATCAAATGCGAGCTTTATCCGGAAATCGCTCCCACCTCCGTTAATAATTTTATCAGCTTGGTAAGCAAAAACTACTACGACGGCTTAATTTTCCACCGTGTTATCAGAGGCTTTATGATTCAGGGCGGATGTCCCAACGGAAACGGTATGGGTGGTCCGGGCTACAGCATCAAGGGAGAATTTGCACAAAATGGCTTTGAGAACAATTTAAAGCACACTGAGGGCGTATTATCCATGGCTCGTAGCATGTACCCGGATTCCGCAGGTTCCCAGTTCTTTATCATGCACAAGACCTCTCCTCACTTAGATGGTGCATATGCGGCATTTGGTAAAGTTATCGAGGGTATGGATGTAGTAAATAAGATTGCAGAAACTGCTACCGATTACAGTGACAGACCTTTAGAGAAGCAGGTGATGAAGAAGGTTACGGTGGACACCTTTGGCGTAGAATATCCGGAACCGGAGAAAATGGCTGAGTTCTAAGTTTCAATGAACAGCATGGTACCATAGTACCGTGTTGTTCATTTTTTGTTCACACTTTCTTTAATTAATATTAATTTAAACACCATAATTTATACAAAAATTCTGGGTATACTTTAACCATAGACAACAGAAAAGAAATAAACGATTTAACAACCGCTTATTACAATTTTTTGTTTTAAATAAATAACTTTTTCATAATAAATGCCAAGTGAGGATATTCACTTGGCATCCTCCCTTTTATGGGAGTATAACCCTCACATCAACATCCCCAAATAAATTTTCTCCAAAGTAATTTCCAACACCAAACAGGACCACTCCAAGAAAAAGAGTTATTCCACATAATGCTAATGATTGTGGTTATGTTATAAGTGCTGTTTGCCATATCATCACAGCCTGTAGTTATTTTGATTCTTCCTTCAGACCATGCCCTCATAATCGAAAGGTTGTTTCTTATAGACGCTTCTATCCGTTCTTCTCGTG
>CAZOSU010000244.1:0-4611 GCA_964582515.1 uncultured Acetatifactor sp.
CTACGAGGTGTATGCAGCCACAGAGGAGGATTTGCAGGTTTTATGGGAACTGATAGAAGGGGTTTCCTTTTCCGGAGATTTGCAAAATGATGTGGTGTATGGTATCGCCATGGAGGAAATCGGAGACATGGTGACGGGGGTAAATGATGTGGACGGCACGGTTCACAATTTACAGACCAGAGTGGGGCTTTATCTGGAGGAGCGGAAATAATGTAAGCTTGCAAGGCGGGTTTTATATGATAAAATAACTGCATACGGAAAGATAAGGGGAGTAAGAACATGACATTTGGAGAACGATTATACAATATCAGAAAGGATGCGGGATTATCTTAGGAGGAGCTGGCAGAGCTGATGGATGTGTCCAGGCAGTCCGTTTCTTGGGAGTCGGATAAGGCTTACCCTGAAATGAAAGCATGGTGGGCAGGCTGTCCTGCAAAACCGGTAGTATGTGGACTGAGTTTGTTACTGGCTGCGGTGATTGTACTGGGGATTTATGAGCTGGGCGTAGTTTGTGGCAGATGGTTGTATGGATTTTTACTTTAAATTAAGGAGTAAATATTTTTGGCGGGGTGAGCATTTCACCTCGCTGCTTTATTGTAAAAAGAAGGGGGAGATGCTATGATGAAATGGAGGTGAAGGCTATGTCGAAGAGGATGAAGAGGTGACAGGATGAATTACAGACAAGCAACATTAGTTGATATAGATTTGCTGGTTTCCCGGCGACTGCAGTTTATCGAAGTTGATGAAAAAAGCGGGAACTATGAGTACATAAAAGACAAATGCTATCTATATTTTCAGAAGGCTCTTGCAGAGGAAGCATGCGACGTAATTTTGGCAGAGGATAGTGGTAAAGGTATAGGTACAGGAATTATCTTTTATTATGATTCTGTACCTTCACGCTCAAATCCTACCGGAAAGAATGCGTATGTCACCAGCCTATTTGTGGAGCCGGGTTATAGAGGCAAGGGCATAGCAAAAACTATCATGAAGCAGCTTACAGAGAAGGCCGCATCCAGAGGTTATGAGATTGTTATGCTGAATGCATCGGATATGGGAAAACCACTTTATGAGAAAATGGGATTTGCGGAGATTCATAACGGAATGATTTTGAATATGAGGAAGGTATAATGGAACATAAAATTAAGATTGACAATCAGCATGTAAACGAACCGGAATGGCTCTATTCTCAGGATATTGTTTATCACGATTATGGTGAATGTAAAAGGCATTTGCAGGTTCTTTTTCCATATAAGCGGGAATGGGAAGAGGGGGAGAAGTACCCTCTGATACTGTTAATCCCCGGTTCTGCATGGCACAAGCAGGAAATGTACAACGATATTCCGAAGTATGCAGAGCTGGCAAAGAGGGGCTATGTAGTGGCAGCCATGGAATATCGGGAGTCAGATATTTCCAGATTTCCGGCACAAGTGGAGGATGTTTGTAATGCCCTGAAATTCCTTCCGGGTATTGCAGATGTTTTTCATATGGATTTGACCCGGATTTTTCTCATGGGTAATTCTTCCGGCGGACATATAGCTATGATGTCTGTACTTTTCAGTGCCAACGGATTGTGTGAAAGGCTTCCGAAGCTTGCCGGTGTCATTTTGGAATCGGGTTCCACAGATATATTAATTTGTGCGCAGGAAGCTTTGCCTCCGTGGATGAATGTGCGTCCTTCGGCTGTGCTTCTAGGGGTAGACAGAATTGAAGGAAATGAGGAATTAGCCAAGGCAGCATCTTGTGCTATGTATGTAACGAAGGGGATAGAGTTGCCCCCGGTATTGCTCTTGCATAGTGAATTTGATCCTATTGTCTCTGTGGAAAACAGTAGATTGTTGTATGAACAGCTTAAAGAAACGCACCATGCTGTGGAGTATTATGAGCTGGAGAACTGTGATGCACATGGCGGATTGGTTTTTTATTGTGAAGAGGTGTTGAATATCATACAAGAATTTTGTAATATGTAAAAAGTGTAATAAGAGAAAATGATTGATATAAGGGGAGAATGTTAATGCAGTATTTGTTTTTTATTATTGGACTGGTGATTGTGGGATTAGGAATATATGCCAAGGTGCATAGCAATCGCATGTATAAATTAGGGATAACCAAGGCAACCGTGGTGGGACACCAGCCCGCAGTCAAAAAAATTGGCCAGACGGAAATCTCCTGTACGCAGGTGACACTGGAGATTCCTGTGGAATTTGGTGCGGTTAGTAAGACGGTGCTGGATAACGGTACATATAGTGTTGGCGATGTAGTGGATATATATTATGACCCGGAGCAGGATACGGTAGAGTTTCCTAAAAATATCTCTGAAAAGGGAAGTAAGGGGCCGTATGTGCTGATGGGCTTTGGAGTTATGATAAGTCTTTTGGTGCTGTTTGCAGAGTTGGCGAAAAGTTCTGTGGCAATCAGTGATGGATTTACCACGTTTTTGTCCTATTTTGTAGCACTTGCATTGATTTTGGGAGGTGCGTTTCTGGCGATTATCCGTCCTATGCGAAGAAAGAAGGAAATGGTAAATTGTCGCACTGTTTCCGGCAAGTTAGTGGAGTATTATAGGGATTCCCATGGACGAAACAGAAGAGAAAGCACATATAGACCGATTTATGAGTTTTATGACAATGGGGAGCTTGTTCGTATAGAAGGAGAGCAGAGTAGCAACGGTTCCCGCAATCGACAGATTGGCAGGGAGGTAACCATTGTTATTAATGATAGAACCGGAGAGAAATACTGTCTGGATGATATGGCAGGGATAAGGAAGGTTGCCTTAATTTGTCTGGTATTCGGTGTTGTGGTGCTATTCATACTCATTGGCAAGGACTTCGGCGGGGATCGTGGTGATGCGCTGAATATTGGTCAAAGTGGTTATGACCTGAAGCTAAATGAAGCGGGGTACAGTATCGGGTCAATAACCATGCCGGAGGATGAGAGGTATTACGAATATTATTATATGCCTGCAAGTGAGGATGAAACCTATGCTTATAATGTGAAGCTCTATGATTATGGAGTGGGCGTGGTGAAGATTTTTCCCATGGAGTCCAATGGGAAAGGACTGAATCAGAGCTTTGCATTTTACCTGGAATATGAGGATTTGAAGCCGATTATCAAAGCCGGTAAAGAGCATGATTTTGAGGAACTGGCAGGGGCTACACAGAACCCCGACACTGCCCAGGGGAATGTAGATTACGAATATTTATATTACTATGATGGTAAGAATCGGGAAGGCTCCGGAGGATATGGTGTGGAGTCTGAGGACTTTGATGGTGTGGCAGAAAAGATAAAGGCTGCGGTGCCGAAGAGTGTGTGGAGTGCTGTGAAGGAAGAGATAAGAAAGTATTATGATTGATGGTATGACTTACAGGGAATTGAGGGTGGAGGATATAGAGAAGATTCTGCATCTTTATATCGATTATTATAACAATTGTGAAGGTAGCTGCTGGACCTGTGAGACTGCTTATAAACGGATTCATCAGGTGCTGAGCATGGAGGGGGCTTATGGGCTTCTTCTGGAAGAAGGGGAGAATACCATCGGCTTTGCCATGGGCTATTTCCAGCAGTATGATGATATTCAGTCCTATGTGCTGGAGGAAATACTGATTGGCCGGGAGCGTCAGGGAAAGGGGCTGGGAACCGCATTTCTGGCAGAGCTGGAAAATCGAGTGAAGGAATTTGGCGCCGCCTGTGTGGAGCTGAAGGCCGTGAAGGATGAGATGCATGAGTATTACTATGCAAAGGCCGGGTTCCATCCGGTGAAGAATTTTGTGCTGAAGGTGAAATGGTTCGGGGAGGAGTAGAATAAATTGTATCCTCGAATCGGTTGTGGAGAAGGTTGGTATGGGAGCGCTGTAGCAATGGAGTGCATGAGAACGCACGAAAAAGCTTTGTAGAGGAGGACGGGATGCTATGATTAAAGCAGCAACAAAGGAAGACGCATTAACCTTAGCAGAGCTAGCAATACAGATGTGGGAAGATAACACTGTAGAAGAACTGGCAGAGGAATTTGCAGAGCTTGTCAGTGGAGAGGATGCAGTATGCTATATCTTATATGAGGACGAAAACCCTGTGGGTTTTGCCCAGTGCCAGCTAAGGTTTGATTATGTGGAAGGTACAGAAACGTCTCCTGTGGGTTATCTGGAAGGAATCTTTATCAGAGAAGAGCATCGTCACAAGGGTTATGCAAAGGAGTTATTACAGGCTTGTGAGGCATGGGCGAAGGGAAAAGGTTGTACGGAATTTGCCAGTGATTGTGAGCTGGATAACGTGGGGAGCTTAAAGTTCCATCTGGCCATGGGATTTCGGGAAGCGAATCGAGTGATTTGCTTTACCAAAGGACTTTAATTTTAGGCCAGAAGGGGCGGTTCTGGGTATGTATGAGATTTTGTATGTTTAATACCCTGTAATATCTTAAAAAGAGTTAAAAATAAGACGAAAATAAGATAAATTCTTTGTGATGCGGACAAGATGGCGAAAATGTCTTCCTGCCAAAGACATTGAATAGAAATATAGGGTATTTGTAGGTGCGTTTTCCCTATATACCCTGACGATAGTGTCATAAAAGAAAATTATGATTTGTAAGAGATATATTGAATGAATAATGAATGGTTAGCC
>CAZOSU010000245.1:0-4610 GCA_964582515.1 uncultured Acetatifactor sp.
AAGGAATATCCCCTTTGCGGCAGCTATGTCTGTGATACTGATGATTTTGACATCCCTTATGATGGCTTTGTATCGTAGGGTGAGCGGCACAACGGAACTGGAGGGCATACTGTGAAAAATCCATATATGCAAGATTTTTCACAGGGCAAATTTGTCCCTTTGGTCCAAAGTTTGCGGGTTGAGGAAAGATGAGGTTTTTTGATAATGAAGAAAAGAAAAACATTCTCCGGTATTTATGTGGCGGTGCTGACCATCATTACCTATGTGCCTATTTTGCTGACAGTCATTTATTCCTTTAACGAATCCAAATCCTCGGTCAGCTGGACGGGCTTTTCGTGGAAGTGGTATGAGGAGCTTTTCCGTGACAGGGAAATCAAGGAGGCACTGATAAATAGTCTGATTTTAGCCGGTAGCAGCTGTCTTTTGGCGGTAATACTGGGAACCATGGGGGCCATCGGCATCTGGAAAATGTCGGAAAAGCCGGAAGAGTATAAGAGATTTCAGAGGATAAATGATATAATGGGATATATCAGCATGTTACCCATTATGATACCGGAAATCATTCTGGGCATGGTATTTCTGGCGGTGTTTTCCTTTATGAATCTGCCCTTTGGTATGCTGACGCTGATTATAGCTCATACCACCTTTTGCATTCCCTATGTGTTTTCCATGGTGAAGGCAAGACTGGTGGGAATGGACAAGGCTTTGGCCGAGGCAGCACTGGATATGGGAGCCACGCCCTTTCAGGTATTCCGGGACATTACTTTGCCGCTGATTATGCCTGCGGTATTGTCCGGAACTATGCTGGCCTTTGCTATGTCCTTTGATGATGTAGTAATCAGTATTTTTGTCACCGGAGCTAAGGTAAATACCCTGCCGGTGAAGATTTATACCAAGCTAAAGACAGGTGTCACTCCGGAGATTAATGCGCTGGCGACCATGATGCTTTTGGTGACCTTGATTATTTTGGTGATTTCAAGTATACTAAGCAAAAAATGGAAGAAGAATTAATACATTCAAGGAGGCTTTTTATGAAAAAATTACTTGCTTTGTTGTTGACCGGAGCCCTGGCAGTGGGATGTCTTACCGGATGTGGTGGAGAAGAGAAAAAGGGAGAACTGAATCTCTTTACCTGGGATGGTATGTTCCCACAGGAGATTTTAGATGGTTTCGAGGCAGAGACCGGATATATGATTAACTATTCCAATTTTGATTATGATGAGACCATGCTGGCCAAGCTGGAGGAAACTAAAGGCGGGGAATATGACCTTGTGATTGCGGATGACTATATTATCGAAGTGGTGATTGGGGAGGGACTGGCACAGAAGCTGGACACCTCTAAGATTGCTACCTATGATAATTTAAACCCGGTATTTATGTCACAGTTCTACGATCCGACCAACGAGTATACCGTTCCTCATGGCGCCGGTATTCCGCTGATTGTGTATGACCCCACGCTTACCGATGTGGAGATTACCGGATACGAGTCTTTGTGGAATCCGGCTCTGGAGGATAATATTGCTATTACCGCCAACTACCGTGTAATCAATGGCATCACTCTGCTTGCTATGGGAGAGTCCATGAATACGGAGGATTTGGATAAAATCGCAGCAGCAGGAGAAAAGTTAAAGGAACTGGCGCCGAACATCCGTGTTATCAATGACTCTAATACCCAGGATTTTATCTTAAGCGGTGAGGCTGCAGTTGGCTTTTTATACACCTCCCAGGTAGTAGCGGCGCTGATGACCAATCCGGAGCTGGAGCTGGTAGTTCCCGAGGAAGGTCTTGGCTTTGGTATCATGGCAAGCTTTATTCCCTCTCAGGCGCCCAACCCGGATGCAGCCTATGCGTTCCTTGAGTATATTAACAGACCGGAAAATGCGGCAAAGTGCTTTGAGTATTTAGGCTATTACTGTACCAATAAGGCTGCGGAGGAATATATTTCCGAGGATATGAAGAGACTTGTGGTGCTTCCCGAAGATGCGGCAGCAGGGGAAATCATCCAGAATATCTCCGTAGAGGCAGAGGATTTACATTCTAAAAACTGGAATGAATTTATGAACGCCTGCGATTAGGGCTGGAAGGGTCTGTTAATGCAAGACTTTTCAAAGGGCATGAGTGGAGAGTGAAAAGTGAAAAAGCAAAAGATAAAAGGACGGTATTTTTATGCAATCGTTCTGATGTTTATACTTCTTTTGGTGACGAAGACAGGGTATGACAAATTGCAGGGGGATGTGCATATGGATGAGGTGGGAACGGTGACGGAAATTCCCGGCCAGCCTACGGCAGAGCCCATGGAAATGGTGGCATCTGCTACTGCAGAGCCTACGCAGGAGCCGATTGTAGCAGCTTCGTCCACTGCGCCTACGGAGGAACCGGGAGAGGATAAAGAGAAGGTACAGGGGGAAAAAATTATGGCAAAAACATTGAGTAAGCTTCATGTGGAAGGAACAGCCATTGTAAATGAGCAGGGAGAAAAGGTGCAGCTTCGTGGTATCAGTACTCACGGAATTGCATGGTTCCCACAGTATATCAATCAGGACTTTTTCAAGCAGATGCATGAGGAATGGAATGCAGATGTGGTGCGTCTTGCCATGTATACGGCGGAAAACAGCGGGTATTGTACCGATGGGGATAAGGAAGCCACAAAGCAGCTGATTCGTGATGGTGTGGCTTACGCAGAAGAAGCAGGCATGTATGTAATTGTGGACTGGCACATTTTATCAGACTTTAATCCTCATACGAATAAGGATGAAGCGATTAAGTTTTTTACGGAGATGTCTGAGGAATTTGCGGACAAGACCCATGTAATCTATGAGATTTGCAATGAACCCAATGGCGGTGTGACCTGGTCTGAGATTAAGTCCTATGCGGAAGAGGTCATTGGAGTGATTCGCCAGAAGGATGAGGATGCCATTATTTTAGTAGGTACTCCCAACTGGTCACAGATGGTGGATCAGGCAGCCAAGGACCCTATCACGGATTATGAGAATATTATGTATACACTGCATTATTATGCAGGAACCCACAAGGAATCCCTGCGTAATACTATGGTGCAGGCGATTAAGGATGGACTGCCCGTTTTTGTTTCGGAATATGGTATCTGCGATGCCAGCGGAAACGGTGCACTGGATTACGACCAGGCAAATAAGTGGGTGGAGACCATGAACAGCTACGGTGTAAGCTATGTGGCGTGGAATATCTCCAACAAGAGCGAGTCTTCTGCAATGTTTAAGGCAGATTGTAATAAAATCAGTGGCTTTAATGAGTCTGACCTAAATCCCTCCGGAAAGTGGCTGATAGAGATGCTGACCGGGGAGAGTACATCCACCCTGCCTACCCATGAGGGTGTGGAAAATTCGAATGAAAGCGCTGACCGCAGTACTCCTGCTACCATGGATAATGCGCAGCCCACACCGCCAAGTCAGTATACTGCGCCTATCGGGGTAACGGAGGCAGACCTTGCGATTACCACAAATAATAGTGCCCTTGCAGTAATCTTGAAAACAACTGACACATGGAGCTCTAATGGCGGAAATTATTACAACTGCAGCATAACCCTGAGCAATACCTCCGGCAGCGACATTACCGGCTGGGAAATCTGCATCGATTTATCCGGTAAGGATTGGAAGCTGGATACCGGCTGGAACGGAGATTATGTTTCTGAGGGAAATGTGCTGAAGATTACCAATAAGGATTATAACGGCACGGTTTCCGCAGGGGGAAGTGTGGGAGATATCGGGTTTATCATAAAAATGTAGGAATAAAAGAAGCGCTTGCGGCGTCATTGTGCCGGAAGCGCTTTTTTTAGTCATTATTCAAATAAGTAATCCAGAAATATTAACGAATCCTCCAGATGAGCGGAATTCGCCACAAAGCCCATGGGGACAATTTCCTCCCGGAACCAATAAGCATCCATGGCCTTTTCGCTGTTGTTAATACAGATGGCGATAGGCACCGGATTTACACAGGTGCTTGGGTCTAAGGGGTCATATACCCTTCCCACATAGCTGTCAGCCTCCATATTTAGGGCAGCTTCATTGGCCTTGTCCACCTCGTCCATATCTACATAGTAGAAGTATGGCTCGTACTTTTCAATTTGCTCAGAGGTGAGAATGTTTCTCAAATCGTGGAAGGTCTCTGTAGTAGCGTATTTCAAAAAGGTGGTAGAATCCGCCGCGATAAAGTCCAGCTCTCCGGCGGCGATATAAACCATCAGCTTCTGCTCGGAATTATAGGATACCTCACTGGCAGTCATACCGGTGACATCGGTACTACTGCTGCCGCCGATGGAAAGGGAGTTGTCGATGCCCACAATATATTTCTCCGTGTCAACCTCAAGAAGTGTTGCAACCTCATCCATCATCACATCCCCTTTGTAGGTACCGTCCTCGTTTTCATAGGCATAGGCATTTAAGAAGGTACCATACAGGGCATAATCCCGGGCACTTAAAACATCCCTGATAAAGATAATGGCAAATATTAGGGCCAGTCCGCCACCAATTACATACCATTTATAATAATCTAAAAAATATTGCCACTTCTCTTTAAAGCCGGCATTTTTTAGAGCTGCGCGCTCTTCTTTAAATTCGTCCATTACGGGCATGATA
>CAZOSU010000246.1:0-4583 GCA_964582515.1 uncultured Acetatifactor sp.
AGTGGTGGCAAACCGGGCTTTGTGGTATATTATACTAATTACTCGTTGATGATTGATTCGGATATTTCCGGGATAGAGCAGGTGTAACTAAAACTTGACGCATTGCCCGGCTGGTATTATAATGTATTGGTTAAGTAGACTAGCCTTTTTATGGGTGTTTATAAGAATGCGCATGGAGAAAAGAAATGATTAAAAGTATGACAGGCTTCGGTAGATGTGAAATCACCGAGAATAATCGCAAATTTACTGTGGAGATGAAGTCCGTTAACCATCGTTATCTGGATGTGAATATTAAGATGCCGAAGAAGCTGAATTTCTTTGAATCAGCCATTCGTAATGAACTGAAAAATTATATTTCCCGTGGTAAGGTTGATATTTTTATTACTTATGAAGACTTCACGGAGAACAATACTACCATCCGTTACAATAAGGAAGTTGCCGGAGAGTATATGAAGTACTTAAAGCAGATGGCGGAGGATTTTAATCTGGATGATGATATCCGTGTTTCCACCCTGTCCCGTTATCCGGAGGTTCTTTCCATGGAGGAAGTGACGCTGGATGAGGAGGAGCTTTGGAAGGGCTTGCAGAAGGCCATTGTAGGAGCTTCTGAAGGCTTTGTACAGACCCGTATTGTGGAGGGTGAGAATTTAAAGAACGATTTGATTTCCAAGCTGGACCATATGCTGGAGCTGGTGGATTTCATTTCAGAGCGTTCTCCACAGATTATTAAGGAATATCGGGAGAAGCTCACTGCCAAGGTGCAGGAGATGCTTGGAGATGTGCAGGTGGATGAGGCAAGACTTCTTACGGAGGTTACCATTTTTGCGGATAAGTCCTGTGTGGACGAGGAGCTGGTAAGACTTCGCAGCCATATTGAGACTACCAGAAGCACCTTAGAGGCCGGTGGCAGTATCGGTAGAAAGCTGGATTTCATTGCGCAGGAGATGAACCGTGAGGCCAACACCACATTGTCAAAGTCAAACGATTTGGAGATTTCTAACTGTGCGATTGAGTTAAAGACGGAAATTGAAAAGGTACGTGAACAGATTCAGAATATTGAATAGGGATATTGTATGAAGAATAAAGGAATTTTAACGGTAGTATCCGGTTTTTCCGGTGCCGGAAAAGGTACGGTAATGAAAAAACTGATGGAGAATTACGATAATTACGCATTGTCCATCTCCATGACCACAAGAAGCCCCAGAACAGGGGAAACGCACGGAAAGGAATATTTCTTTGCCACCAGAGAAGAATTTGAGAAGAAAATTGAAGAGGGGCTGCTTTTAGAGTATGCCTGCTACTGTGACAATTATTACGGAACTCCCAGAGAGTACGTGGAGGAGCAGCTTGCCGCGGGTAAGGATGTGATTTTGGAAATTGAGATTCAGGGTGCCCTTAAGATTAAGGAGAAGTGCCCGGATTGTCTGCTCCTTTTCATTACTCCCCCAAGTGCGAAGGAGTTAGAGAGAAGACTGGTGAGTCGCGGCACGGAGACCGTGGAGGTCATAAGTAAGCGCCTTGCCAGAGCTACAGAGGAATCAGAAGGCATTGAAGCCTATGATTATATAGTAATAAATGATGATTTGGATACCTGCGTAAAGGAGCTTCACTCTTTGGTGCAGAATGCAAAGAACACCGTGGAGCGCAGAGCAGAATTTATCAATGATATCAGAGAAGAACTGAAACAGTTCTCGAAAGGAGAAAAATAATGTTACATCCATCTTATTCCGATTTAATGAAGGTAGTTAATAGTGAGGTAGAGCAGGGCGAGGCTCCTGTAGTAAACAGCCGTTATTCCATCGTTATGGCAACCTCTAAGAGAGCAAGACAGATTATTGCCGGTGACGAGGCTTTGGTAGCCGGTAATCCCGACAAGCCATTATCCCTTGCAGTAGAAGAGCTGAATCAGGGAAAAATCAAGATTTTAACTGAGGAAGAGAACTAAAAAGAAAATGAGTGAGGGGTAGATTTTCTACCCCTCTTTGCGTAAATGGAGAGTAGAATGAAGATTTTATTTGTTTCCCTTGGATGTGATAAGAATCTGGTAGATACCGAGATGATGCTGGGTAAGCTTTTGGAAAAGGGATATGAGTTTACGGATGATGAAAGTCAGGCGGACATTATAGTGGTAAATACCTGTTGCTTTATCGGAGATGCCAAGGAGGAGAGTATTAACACGCTCCTGGAGATGGCAGAGCTGAAAAAGAGCGGACAGATTAAGGCACTGGTAGCCGCAGGCTGCTTAGCGCAGCGTTATAAAGAGGAAATTCAGCAGGAGATTCCGGAGGTTGACGTGATTATCGGAACCACTGCCATCGAAAGTATTGTGGAGGCGTTGGATGAGGTGTTTTCCGGGGCAGGACAGAATCACTATGCGGATTTAAATGCAAGGCCCCTGACCGGTGTAAATCGCGTGGTGACTACCGGTGGTCATTTTGCATACCTAAAGATTGCAGAGGGCTGTGATAAACATTGTACCTACTGCATTATTCCCAAGGTGCGGGGAAATTTCCGAAGTGTGCCCATGGAGAATCTGGTGGAAGAGGCAAAGCAATTGGCGGATAAGGGTGTGAAGGAGCTGATTTTGGTGGCTCAGGAGACCACTCTTTATGGAAAAGATTTGTATGGAGAAAAATCACTGCCAAGGCTTTTACATGAGCTTTCCAAAATTCCGGGGATTTTCTGGATTCGTATTCTGTACTGTTATCCAGAGGAGATTACGGAGGAACTGATTCAGGCCATTAAAAATGAACCCAAGGTAGTGAAATATTTGGATATTCCGATTCAGCATGCGGCGGATAATGTGTTAAAACGCATGGGGCGCAGAACAAATCAACAGCAGCTTCGTGACATGGTTGAGAAGCTGCGCAGGGAGATTCCGGAGATTTGTCTTCGTACTACCCTGATTGCAGGCTTCCCCGGAGAGACGCAGGAGGACTATGAGGAGCTGTACAATTTTGTGGACGAGTTGGAATTTGACAGGCTGGGAGTATTTACCTACTCACAGGAGGAGGATACACCGGCGGCCATTATGGATGACCAGATTCCCGAGGAAGTAAAAGCTTTCCGTCAAAAGGAGCTGATGGAGCTTCAGCAGGAGATTGCTTTTGAAAAGGCGGAGAATATGGTGGGAAGCATTCTTACCGTCATGATTGAAGGAAAGGTGGCGGAGGATGACGTGTATGTGGCACGTACCTACCGGGATGCACCGGGTGTGGATGGATATCTGTTCTTAAATACCACTGCAAATCTTATGACCGGAGATTTGGTGAAGGTTTTTGTAACCGATTCCAATGAATATGATTTGGTTGGCGAGATTTATCATGAGGAAGAGGAAGGAATTTAGTATGAATTTACCTAATAAATTAACCGTGTTTCGAATGATTTTGATTGTACCCTTTGTGATTTTGCTTTTGGGTGGCTTTCATCAGTGGTCGTGGTTTACCGCTATTTTTGGCGGGATTATGGAGTATGTGGATTATATTGCGCTGGCTATTTTTATTATTGCCAGCCTTACAGACCTATTGGATGGTAAGATTGCAAGAAAGTACAATCTGGTAACCAATTTTGGAAAGTTTATGGACCCACTGGCAGATAAGCTCCTTGTATGTGCGGCACTTATTGCGTTGATTGAGATGGGACGTATTCCTTCCTGGGTGGTTATCGTTATCATCAGCAGAGAGTTTATCATCAGCGGTTTCCGTACGGTTGCATCGGACAATGGCGTGGTAATTGCTGCAAGCTATTGGGGCAAATTTAAGACCACCTTCCAGATGGTGATGGTATGTCTGATGATTGCTGATATTCCGGCTCTTGAACTTGTTACCAGCATCGTTATGTGGATTGCCCTGGTGCTTACGGTGGTGTCATTGGTGGATTATCTTTGGAAGAATAAGGATGTAATGAAGGATACCAAATAGGAGTCTGTATTATGGAGCAAAAGGTTTTTGAGCTTTTGAAGGCTCTTAATTTTAAGATTACCTGCGCGGAGTCCTGCAGTGGAGGGCTTATTTCCGGTCGTCTGGTGAATGTGCCGGGGATTTCAGAGTACTATGAGGCCGGTATCGTTACCTATGCAGATGAGGCAAAGGAGCGTTTTTTGCAGGTGCCCCGTCAGATGCTTGAAGAATATGGAGCAGTAAGTCCTCAGGTGGCGGAGGCTATGGCCAGAGGAGCACTGTCCTTTGCCGGAGCGGATGTAAGTATTGCGGTTACCGGGATTGCCGGGCCGGGAGGAGGTAGCCCGTCAAAGCCTGTGGGACTTGTGTATATTGCCTGCTGTGTACAGGGAGAGGTAACTCTTGAAAAGCATGTTTTTTCCGGAAACAGGGCGGCAGTACGGGAAAGTACAGTGGAAGCCGCACTTTCCATGGTTGTGAAATGTTTGGAAAAAATAAAAAGATGATTGCGTTATGTTTTTAGTTGTGTTATAATTAGAGTATGCAAAAGCATACTCTAATTTCTTTTTAGGGCGTTCGCCCATTATTTCAATATTCCGTAATTGAATAGAGCTTAAATACGAGTTGCTGTTCACACCCTAGCCAACCGCAGTAAATAAAAAGGGTACAGGCTCCCCGTTGTGA
>CAZOSU010000247.1:0-4580 GCA_964582515.1 uncultured Acetatifactor sp.
GAAACCTATGAGGCGCAGTATCAGCTGGAGTATGAAGGCAGTGAGTATGTGGCCAGGTTTAAGAAGATTTCTTTGAAGGAAATGGCAGAGCACAGCGATATGATTGATGCGGTGGATTATAACGGATATTTAATTGCGGTGTATCTGTTTGATGAGACTGCTTTACATATTGCACTGAAGGAAGTGGATGACCAGTCACTGGCCGTTGGTATGATTTATCTGGACAATTACGACGAGGCACTGGAGAGTGTGGAAGAGGTACGCCGTTCCCTGCTTGTGGCGCTTATTGAGCGTAAGATTAACAAATACATTTCTGCCATTGACGGTATTGCCAAGAAGCTGGAGAAGGACAAGTATCTGATTATCCTGCGTAAAAAGGCGGTAGCAGAGCTGAGGGAAAACCGTTTTGATTTGCTGGAAGAGGTGAAGACGGTAAATATCGGTAATGAGATGGCGGTGACCAGTAGTATCGGTATCGGTCTGGATGGCCTGACTTATGCCCAGAACTATGAATTTGCCCGTAATGCCATTGATCTGGCACTGGGACGCGGTGGTGACCAGGCAGTTATCAAGACCCCGGAAAGTATCACCTACTATGGTGGCAAGAGTCAGCAGGTGGAGAAAAACACCCGTGTTAAGGCTCGTGTAAAAGCACATGCCTTAAGAGAAATTATTACGTCAAAGGACCGTGTGATTGTAATGGGGCATCGTATTGCAGATGTGGACAGCTTTGGTGCGGCGGTGGGTATTTATCGCATTGCCCAGGCACTGGAGCGTAAGGCACATATTGTACTGAATGATGTGACCACTTCCGTACAGCCCCTTGTAGATTTGTTTGAGAATAATCCTGAATATGATGAGGATATGATTCTGACCAGTCAGGAAGCCATTGATTTGGCAGGTAATAACACGGTACTGGTGGTGGTGGATGTAAACAAGCCTTCCATTACCGAGTGCCCGGAGCTTTTAAAGGTGTGTAAGTCCGTGGTAGTGCTTGACCATCACAGACAGGGTACGGAGACCATTGAGAATGCTACGCTTTCTTACGTGGAGCCCTATGCATCCTCTGCCTGCGAGATGGTTTCAGAGATTTTGCAGTACACCTATGATAATATTAAGATTCGCAGTGAGGAAGCGGATTGTATGTTCTCCGGTATTATGATTGATACCAACAATTTCATGAGTAAGACCGGTGTAAGAACCTTTGAGGCGGCAGCATTTTTGCGTAGAAACGGTGCAGATGTGACCAGAGTGCGCAAGCTCTTTAGAGAGGATGCGGCAGAGTATAAGGCCAAGGCGGACGCAGTCAGCCAGGCAGAAATTTATCGCCAGCATTTTGCAATCTCCGTATGTAACGGAGACGATTTATATAGTCCCACCATCGTGGGGGCACAGGCGGCTAATGAGCTTTTAAATATTCGTGGTATCAAGGCCAGCTTCGTGTTGACCGATTATCAGGGAAAGATTTATGTCAGCGCACGTTCCATTGATGAGGTGAATGTGCAGATTATCATGGAACGTATGGGCGGCGGCGGCCATATGACCATGGCAGGTTGTCAGATGGACAATACCGGACTTATTGAGGCCATCGGTATTTTGAAGCATACCATCGATACCATGCTGGACAATGGAGAAATTTAAGAGAAACAGGAGTTAAGAGACATGAAAATTATTTTATTACAGGACGAGAAAAAGTTAGGCAAAAAGGGAGAAATCATCGAGGCAAGCGAAGGCTATGCAAGAAACTTCATCTTACCAAAGAAAATCGGCGTGGAAGCAACGCCAAAGAATTTAAATGATTTAAAGCTTCAGAAGGCCAATGATGCAAAGATTGCACAGGAGCAGTTAGATGCTGCGAAGGCTCTTGCAGCAAAGCTTGCAGAGCTTCAGGTTGTTGTGAAGATGAAGGCCGGCGAAGGCGGAAAGGCCTTCGGAAGCGTATCTTCCAAGGAAATCGTAACTGCCTTTAAGGAACAGCATGGAATCGAGCTGGACAAGAAGAAAGTAGTTTTGGCAGATTCTCTTAAGAACTTTGGTAATTATGAGGTGTCTGTAAAGCTTCACCCACAGGTAGTTGGTAAGTTTACGGTAAAGGTTACTGAGAGCTAAGAGGTCTGGCATGGATGTAAATGAAACAGTACTAAAAAGGATACTGCCCCACTCTCTGGAGGCTGAGGGATGTGTTATCGGTTCCATGATTATGGACAGGGAGGCCATCGTGGTGGCGTCGGAAATTATCTATGGGGATGATTTCTACAATAAGCAGTACGGTATCCTTTTTGATACAATGGTTGAACTGAATAATAAAGGTTTTCCCGTAGATTTAGTTACTTTGCAGGACAAGCTGAAGGAAAAGGATGTACCTCCGGAGGTAAGTAGCCTGGAGTTTATCAGGGATTTGATTACTGCGGTGCCCACCTCTGCAAATATCAAGTATTACGCCAATATTGTGGCAGAAAAGTCCACTCTTCGTAAGATGATACGTCTGAACGAGGAGATAGCCAATAACTGCTACACCGGCAAGGAGGAGCTGGAAGTCATCATGGAAGAGGCGGAGAAGCGTATTTTCCAGCTGACCCAGCGTCGTAACACGGAGGATTTTACCCCCATTCGTCAGGTGGTCATGAATGCCATGGACCGTATCGAGTCTGCATCGCGGAATGCAGGAAGCGTTACCGGTATTCCCACCGGGTTCCTTGATTTGGATTATCGTACCGCGGGCTTACAGCCTTCGGATTTGATACTTATTGCGGCTCGTCCGTCCATGGGTAAGACTGCGTTTGTACTGAACATTGCCCAGCATATTGCCTTCCGTCAGAATAAGACGGTAGCTATCTTTTCGCTGGAAATGAGTAAGGAGCAGCTGGTAAACCGTATGTTTTCCTTAGAGTCCAATGTGGATGCCCAGGTGCTTCGTACAGGACAGTTAAATGATGAGGAGTGGGGAAAGCTGATTGAGAGTGCCGGAGTCATAGGCAAATCCAATCTTTTTATTGATGATACGCCGGGTATTTCCATCGCGGACCTGCGCACCAAGTGCAGAAAGCTGAAAATGGAGCATAACTTGTCCATTATCATGATTGACTACTTACAGCTTATGTCCGGAAGCGGTCGTTCTGAATCCAGACAGCAGGAGATTTCCGACATCTCCCGTTCGTTAAAGGGACTGGCCAGAGAGCTGAATGTGCCGGTGATTGCTCTGTCCCAGCTCTCCCGTGCGGTTGAGCAAAGACCGGACCACCGCCCTATGATGTCCGACCTTCGTGAGTCAGGAGCGATTGAGCAGGATGCGGATGTGGTAATGTTTATTTATCGTGATGATTACTACAATCATGACACGGATAAAAAGGGTATCTCCGAGATTATCATCGCCAAGCAGAGAAACGGTCCCATTGGCACCGTGGAGCTGGCATGGTTACCGAAGTACACCAAGTTTGCAAACTTGGAAAGGCAATGAGAGCAAGCATTTTTCATAAAAAGATTGACCGCAAGCTTGCTTGCAGGGGCAAGCTTTTTATGAAAAATATTTGGCGAATGCCAAATCATGAGCAAAAGGAAAGCAGCGA
Organism: uncultured Acetatifactor sp.; assembly: GCA_964582515.1. GTDB lineage: Bacteria > Bacillota > Clostridia > Lachnospirales > Lachnospiraceae > Acetatifactor. Next base: position 3,567 of record CAZOSU010000247.1, read on the forward strand.
AGCTGCGGTTTTGCTCATGGCTCTTGTAGAACAAAAGAGGAGGATGACAAAAGGAAAGCAGCGAAGCTGCGGTTTTGCTCATGGCTCTTATAGAACAAAAGAGGAGGATGGCAAAAGGAAAGCAGCGAAGCTGCAATTTTGCTCATGGCTCTTATAGCGATATTTGATTATAAATTACGATTTTACGAAAGAGAATGATACAAAGCTGTCATTCTCTTTTTGCGTATGAAAAACGTTTATGATGGAGGTTTATATGGAACAATATTACTTAATTTCTGATGCTGCAAAAGAGGTGAATGTGGAGACACATGTACTAAGATACTGGGAGGAGGAGCTGGCGTTGCCCATTAAGAGAAATGACCTGGGGCATCGCTACTATACCGAGGAGGATGTGGAACGCTTTAGGCAGATTAAGACAATGAAGGAGAGGGGACTACAGTTGAAGGCGATTAAGGTGATATTAAAGGATGGTACGTTAACCATGCTGGATGAGGAGAAGCAGGAGCTTTCTTGTGCAGAGGAGAAACAGCACTATGAGCTGGTACAAGAGTCTTCGGAGGAGAAAACAAGACGGATGCAGTATTTGCTACAGGAAATGCTAAAAGAGGCCGTACGGGTTAATAACGAGGCTCTGGTACAGGATATTAAGGAAGCTGTGATTAAGGAGCTGGATTATCAGTTTCGGGCAAGGGAAGAGCATGAGGAGGAGATGGAGCGAAAATGGGAGCAGCGTAGTGAAGAACATTATAAGCGCATAGATGAGCTGCTTCGCAAAAAGGTGAAGAAGAAACTGGACTTTCCGCAAAAGGCAAAAAAAAGGGAGAATGCATAAGCATTCTCCCAAATTGTTCTTCATAGAAAAACGGTTTTAAGCCTGCTCGATAGTTCCTACAGGGCACTGTCCTGCGCAAGAACCGCAGTCGATGCACTTATCTGCATCAATTTCAAACTTTCCGTCACCCATGCTGATAGCGCCAACAGGACACTGAGCTTCACAAGCACCACATGCTACAC
>CAZOSU010000248.1:0-4548 GCA_964582515.1 uncultured Acetatifactor sp.
GATAAAACAGCCCATAGCCCGTACCCACAATGTCTTGATAATACTTGGTATGCCAGCCCTTTACCTTAAGGACCACCAGACCTACCAGAAACGGTACCCAGCAAATCAGCTCCATAATCACAAAATACTGTACCGTCTTAAGCCCCTTAACAATCTCAATTGCATAAGCTGCCGAAAGAACAAGGGACACAACCAGCCACATAATCATGGCTTTCTTGTTGGCACTTTTGGCAAAATATTTCTCATTGTATTCCATTTCAAAAAACCTCCGCCCTCTGTATTAGTACTATTTTACCATATTCTACCACAGCCTAAGGCAGATTTCATTATTTTTCTATCCATTTTCATAATAATTTTGAATTACAAAGCAAATCCCGTCTCGCTCCCGTTATCCCCACCTGACACATCATTGTTCTTGCCATTTTTTTCGTCCCACCCATTGTGTATATTCATTTTTTATATTATAATACTCATATAAATCACGTACACGGGAGGACTCGCCATGGTCGATTGGAATGATATTAAGAAAGCGTTTGAAAAGGATTACAAATCTCCGGAACAGATTCAGCAAGAAACGGAGCAGCGTCTCATCACTACAATTGCCGCACACCTCTCTTCCCAGAAGGGACTCACCTCACTTCAGGGCTACAAGCCGGCGGAAATCACTGCCTTTCTTGAAAGGCCCACATCCGAAGTCAAAAAAATCCTTGGCGGAGAATGGGCTGCCATGGATGATGAGAAGCTGGATGCATTGTTTTATACACTTACCAAGAAGCTGAAAAAGGCTGATGGTCTGACGCAGTGGTAAATTATTAGGGCGTATCACTTTTATGATGTGATACGCCCTTTTTATTCCCCTATCTCTTTCACCGCCGGATTATCCAAAATCGCTCCATCCTCTGTAAACCTGGAGCCATGACAGGGACAGTCCCAGCTCTTCTCCTCTTCATTCCAGACAAGCTCACATCCCATATGGGCACAGCATGGTCTCTCACTGATGCTCCCTTTCAAAATCCCTTTCCCACTGATAAAAGCATCCTCCATCAAATGAGAAAAAGAAGCCCGCACATGAAGCCTTTGGGGCGAGAATACCTTACTGTAGGGGTTCTCCACATCGCATAGCATGTCCCGAAGTATCATGGCCGCCACCATGGACATGCTCATCCCCCACTTCTGGAAGCCGGTAATTACATAAATATCCGGAGTAAAGTAAGAATATCTGCCCACAAAAGGTATCCCATCATGGGGCATGCAGTCCTGAGCCGCCCAGCGGGCCTCCACCCTCGCCTCCGGGTAAAGCTGACAGGCTCTTCTTTCCAGATACTCATATCCTGCATCCATTTTCTTCTTACCGGTGCGATGGGAGCCGCCTCCAAGGAGCAGATAATCACCTGCCTGTCGAAAGGACAGACCATCCCGGTCCACACCATAGTACATGCCCTCCAGCTTCCCGCAGCCGGATAGTGCCAGCACATAACTACGCTCCTGATGCTGTCTGAGAAAATAATATCCCGGCATATCCATAATGGGATAATGTGTAGCCACCACGATTTTCTCCGCAGTAAATACCTTCTTTTCCGTAAATACCATATGCTCTTTTATCTCTACCACCCGTGAGTGTTCCAGAATCTGCAATTCTCCTGCAATATCCTTCAGAAACTTCAAAGGTGAGAACTGAGCCTGCCCGGGAAAACCAATGATTTGCTTTGTCTCAAAGGGAAGTTCTCCCTCATAATCAGCAATTACATCAATACCCACGGCAAGAGCCGCCTTTTTCTCTTCCTCCAGTCCACCATCTTCCTTCAGACTGTAAAGGTACGAGGGCTTCCATTCAAAATCACAATCCATATTTCTGCCTTTTATGAGCCTTGCATATTCCCGGATGGCCTTTTCATTGGCCATAGCGTAGCCTCTGGCAGCTTCCAGCCCCACCGTTTTGATTAGTGTGCTGTATTTTATGCCATGCTGGCTGGTAATCTTGGCCGTGGTGCGCTCTGTCTGCCCGGAGCCTATGGTTTCTGCCTCTAAAACAAGCACCCTCTTTCCCATTTCCTTCAGATAAAATGCAGTCAGAAGCCCCGCCATGCCGGCGCCAATCACAATCACATCCCATGTAATTCTGTCCGGTTTCTTGGAAAATTTCTTTTCACTTCCAGATATCTCTTTCGTTTGCTGTCTCCATAATGATTCCATACGCCACCTCGGAATTAGTATGGGCAGACTTTTTAAAGCTATTCAATATTTAAAAGTTCATATAAATCTCTTCCTGATTTTTCTTCAAAATAAGTACGCAGGGATAAATTCTTATCCCACTTTTTCTGTGGATACTGCCCATACCGCCGCTTCACATCTCCCATCCGCTCTTCCATGCGTACCGGTCCCTCCGCCGTACCGATGGAATCACAGAGCTGAATCAGCAAATCGTAGTCATCATATTCCATGCTGTATAACACATCCTCCACTATCCTTTGCTGCTCCGGTGATACATCAAAATTACCAATGTAATCCTCTATCCGCTGAATAGAAAAGGAATGGCTCACACAAATACGAGCCGCCGCTCCGTATCCCATACTCTCCATATAGGTATACCCATCATAAATATGTCCAAAGTGCCTTACTCCGAATTTTCTTCCGATATCATGCAAAAGCCCCACTACATAAGCCTTCTCCGAATCCATTCCCGGACAAACGGACGCAATCTTCTCTGCACACATGGCAACCACCCTGCTATGATTCCCCCATGGGCCGGGATTGCAGCTCTCTGCCTCCCTGACTAATTCCTCTGCAACCTCTCTTGTTGGATATTTGTTATTCATTTTCTGCTCCTTTCCAAACGATGCTTCATTTTATCGCAGAAATCTCCCGAATAGCTTTAACTTTCCCTTAAAACTTTCTTTAGGGTGCTTAAGTTTTTCTTAAGCAGAACATACAAGAAGCCCTGCCACATCGGGCAGAGCTTCCACTTAAACCATCCTTGTCTGTTCAATAACATCGCTAATATTTTCTTTATAAATATCCATGGCATCCACAATTGCTTCCACAGCATCCTGATTTTCCTGCGTAAGATTTGTCATATCTGCCACGTGGCTGTTCAGCTTACTAAAGATTGCATCTACCTGGGCAACATTCGAATTCTGCTCCTCAATATTGCCATAAAGGTCTGCAAACTGGTCCCTTAATTTTACAAAGCTTCCCTGCAATTCTTCCAAAAGCTTTCCTGATTCTTCGATAGCACAGATACTCTCTGCAAATTCCTTGGACGTATCCTCCACGCGCTGCGCCAGCTGCTGAATGGATTCCTCTACCTGCTGAGAAAACTCATTACTGCTCTCGGAAAGCTCCCTCATACGAAGAGCTACAATATTAAATCCTGCACCGGCATCTCCGGCCCTTGCCGCCTCGATGGAAGCATTTAGTGATAAAATCGTGATATTAAAGGAAATATCATTTAAGCTTCCCGCCACCTTGGATACACCACGCATCCGGCTTTCCATATCCGTAAATACCTGATTGGCTTCCTCAATAATCCCGGCAACCCTCTGCATCTGGCTATCCATGGCTTCCATGTTTTTCTGGTTTTCGGAAAGGGCCTGCTCAAACTTCATCACCCCATCGTTAAGGTCCTGAATCTGACGCTCGGTAATCTGAATTCTGTCATGAACCTCGTCGCAGCTCTTGGACATCTCCGCTGCCCCCTGGGATATCATTTCTCCGCCCCTCTTCAGTTCGCTTGTGCTGATATCGATGCTTGCTGAAGATTCCTCAAAATCCTGCTGAAGGTTCACACCCATCACACGCATGGATTCCAGAAGCTTTTCCGACTCTCCGGCCTGCTCCTGACTGATGAGCAAAAATGCCTGGCCACGCTTGATTGTCTGATAGAACAAAATACCTGCCACCATCATGATAACCATACACTGAATATACTGTCCCATGGATTCTGCTTTTTCCGGATGCAGTACATACATAATCGTGAGCAATATTCCACTGATAATAATCTGTGCTCTGGTAACCTTCGGCTCTAAATACAAACCACAAAGACCAATCGCCGCCAAAAACATGGGAAAATCGTCACTGTAATATGCACCGCTAAAAAGTGAGATTATAAAAATCAGGAAGCACAGGCTGATAGAAAGCACAACCTCCTTAATGTCAGCCCGTACGTTCTTATGCTTCATCCCCAAGAACACTACGCCATAAACCACAATACAAATTCCTATCCCACCGGCTGCAGCCCAATCTGCCGCCACAAGATTCTTAATCAGAAACGCCCCGGCTACAATTGCCACCACACAGGCCATAAACTTAAACATTCTCTCACGAGACATCGGTGTCTTTGCATCGTTTTTGTTTTTACCCATAGTAACCCCCAAAATCATCCATTTTAGTAAATTCTTATTATATATTATGCCTATATTATTGTCGAAATTCAATACTTTTTTTCACAAAAATGTCAAAATATACACATTTTACACATACCATTCTCTTGGAATTGGGTCTCTATCGATAAAACAGTTTTTCTCCTTTTTCAAAATTCTGCCGGTAATC
>CAZOSU010000249.1:0-4536 GCA_964582515.1 uncultured Acetatifactor sp.
GATAACTAAGAATTATCCTTTATTAATTAACATTATACCCCTTTTTCCTTTGTATTTCAATTTATCATTTCCATAAACTGGCACTAAATTGCTAATCAATTCGTATAAATTGGCACCGCATTGCGATGCATAACCCCGTATTGGAAATACCCGGACTTATTTTTCTGCAAACATCCGGTTCAACGCTACATCCATGATTATTTCAGCACCAACAGAATGAAAAAGATGCCGGGGTTCCTTGGATATGGAGCTGTAAATTCTGATACAGTTCCGTTAAAGACAGCTCCTGCATGGCGTCCAAAGAAAAAGTACTACAATCACCTGAGCCGCCGGCTAAAAACAGACGGCTCTTTGCATATTATCCGAAAATTACATAAAAAAGCTCCACCGATTTCACTACCCTGTTGCCCACTGTACCTCTGGCATATTTTATATCGCAAACATTATATTTATTATCGCAAATTTATCTTGACTTTCTTTCTCTTTTAATATACACTCGTTTTGTAACATAAAATAAATTTCCAACAAACTCATAGGAAGGAGATAGAAATTATGAGCTTTTCGTATAAAAATTTATGGAATACCTTGGAACGCTACAATATGAGTAAAACTGACCTGCGCCAAACATTGGGGCTCAGCACAGCAACACTTGCAAAATTGTCTTCCGACCAGCCGGTAGCCTTAGATGTCCTTGACAAAATTTGCACCGAACTAGGCTGCTCTCTAAATGATGTTATTACCTACGAATCCAATAGTATCACCTCCCTTCCCTGGTCCACAATTTCACTAAATCAAACCTATCTAATAAATTTTTATTTTTATCATGCCAAGGAGCAAACTGCTTATATTTACGGATTTGCCACTCCTTACTATATAACCGAAGATGGAATGGACCGATGGATACTTTCCCCATCCGCAACCAATCCGGACTTTTATATTTTACGTGGTTACATTACCGGCTTGCAGCTGTTTACATTCGTTCAGGAAGCACAGAACAAATCCACTATTGGCCAGCTACTAAATACCATAGGAATTACCCTTGTATTAAACCATTGTACACAAGAAACACAAAACATTATCTGCTCTCTCTCTGTATGTAATGGGGATTTTATTTATCGTCCCAAATATCTATTAGAAACACAGGAAGAAAGTTTAGGTCATATTACACAATTAAAGCCTCAGCATTCTTTTGAAGATGATGCCATGTACTGCGAAAGCCTTTGTGGCAGAAACAAGCAACTTTTATATAGCACCGAAGGAACCTATGACAAACATAAAATTCATGCCCTCTGGCAGCTATTTAAAAACGAACTTCCAATTCACGATAATATAAATGAATTATCCCGCATCAATAATTTTGAGATATTTTCTCCTCTGCTTCCTTGCGCTGACGCCGAAGAAGCTATTCATTGGAATGTGGATTGCCGTGAAGAAAGCGGAAAAAAAGTACCGGAATACATTTCTGTTCATTTCAACCACCACTTCCTTCAAGGAACCTATTTTGTAAATATTCGTGCTTATAACACATACAATGTCTTTTTAGATCGCATAGTACAAATCCACTGCGGAGAAGAAGACATCACACTCCGTATGCCTCTGCAAGAAACACTGTCCCGTGCCTCCATAAAAGTATGGCACATAAATAACCATAACGCAGACTCCAATCTGGTTTATGCTTCAACCCATAGTCTGATACGTCATATCCATATGGACATGCATGTTATTAACCGTACCTTTCAAATTGAAGACGACTGGACCCGGAAACTGGAAAAGAAAAATATCAAAGTCGAAAAAAAAGGAGAATACTCCTCCCACCATCCGGTATCTATTATGGATAACTCGGAAGAATGCTGGGTTTCTGAGGAAGAACGTGTCAGAGCTGATGCAAAACTTCTTCTCGGTACCTACCACCCTCTTTCTGAAAAAGGGCTCTTTTTGAGTGAAGGAACAGAAAATCATCTGCAATTTCTTACCTGGTTGAGGAAAAAACTCAGCAACACCGACATTCATCGTGTTATATTAATCGACCCTTTTATTACTGCAGACAGTATCTCTCAATTACTGCGAAACATCAGTAATAGTGGCATATCTTATGAAATAGTGACAGATGCCACTGCAGCTTCTTATAAAGACCCAACAAGAATACCAAACCTTAAGAAAATGGAATCTTTTCTTGATGTTCTTCATCCGGGACAGCTAAAAATCCGTGCTGTTTCTTCCTCCAAGGTATTCTTGCACGATCGTTTCCTCATTCTGCTTGGCAGCAATCAGGTTCCGATGGTTTACATTCTTTCCAATTCCTTCGATAACGTTGCTGAACAGCATGCCTCTGTTGTCATGCCTGCCGATAATGTTCTGGCCAGAAATGTATTCGACTATTACCTCAATCAATTCGAAGAATTTGAAAATAATGGGCAATTAGACCTGCTATATGATTCCGAACAAAACAAAAAGCAAACAACTAACACCAAAAAACACTCCGCAACCATCACAAAAAAAACTTGTACCTCCAAAGATTTTATCCAACAAGTTTCTTCTGATTTTCCTGCCGCACTGTCCCTCCTTGCTTATATGCCGGCAGCGGATAAGAAGGAGTGCATAGACTATGTTATTAGCATGGATAGTGAAAACACTATTTCTCACCTTATTTCCATCCTGGATGAATATCTCAACTGTCCAAACAGTAACAAACCAGTAAGAGATACTTCGTTCCTGTTATCAACAGCCCAGCTGTTGTTGCAAAATACTAATTCACAAGGCCAGCTTCTGCAAAGTGCCTCATGGCTTTCCGAGTACTGTTATGAATATGGACGAAGCCATTGCGGGTGGGATGTCTACTTTGCAATACAGCTCCTTTGGGAAAAGGCTCCTTCTCTCTATTGTAGCCAGTTGACAAATTTAAAACAACGCTTGGAAAAAGACCGTTCTTTCTCTGACCACCGCATATTCCTACTTGCTGCATCTATGATTGGACACCTAGCGACTGAACTGGCTTTCAATACCGCGGATTTCGAATTGTCTATACTGTTTCAATCAGACATTCCTCTCCTGCGTGCAATGGCTACAGCAAAAGTACTTTCACTTCCGGAATTAAATGCCATAGATTCTTCCCTTATCGATGCCCAGCTAAGCTCGCTAAAAGCAAACCTTTCTTCCAAAGAGCTTCTCTGGGCGGAGCTTTACCAGATAAAGGAACTGCAGGTATTGACCTGCCGTAAGCCTAGAGACTATGTGCGTATTCAGCCACTAATCGATATAATAATCGACCACGTTGTTGATGACATTATGTCCATTGCTCCAAATCCTTCAATGAATGGTGAATTTAGTGATGATGATTTGTATCATTATCTTATCCCACTATACACCCGCAATTCTGAAGATATATGCCGGATTATCCAAAAACTCTGGGCACAAGGCTACTATTCTAATGAAATTGCTATAAAACAGCTGACCTCCCTGTTTATGGAGAAATACAAAAAAGGCTTTTCTAATATTGACGAATACTACGGAGAACGTGACTTGCAGGAAAGTTATATGATTTTGCATTATATTGCACAAGTAGATTTAAAAGCTGTTTCTAAGATAAAAAGTGAATTAAAGAAGTTAGAACGTCCGCTTCAAGGCAGATTATATGATGCATTTCTAAAAACCAAAAACTATAGACTGTGGAAATCCTCTATTGACCTGTTTTGTTGCCTCGTCCTCGTTGAACTTTGGGTTGAGCAAACTTATCAATTACCTGTAAGTCCAGCAGTTAAGGAATTTGGAAGAATTTCACAAAACTTTAAGCCAACTTTGGAGCAATACTCTGAAGTATATCAAATTCTCATACGGAATTATCCTGAAATGGGATAGATAATCTAAATAAATAAAGGGAGTATAGAAAGTCTTTTGACACACCGTGCCAACATAGTAAAACCATAACACTTGGAGTAATCAAAAAGCTTCTATAATATAACGTTAGGTAGGAAGGCTCTGTTAGTGCCTTCCTACCTACTTTCCTCCACCTGCTGTATATATTCCACTCGCGCCGGTATCCATACACCATTAACTTAAAATCAAATACTTCACCACAATGGATGCCGCCATAGTCACGCTCATCACCGTCACCCTCTTTGTAATTAACGTTATACCTTCCGCTGTTCGTGTCAAAAAATAATGTACCTTGCTTCATAGCTCGTCCGCCTGTTACACAATTCGAACATTATAGTAGTTTTAATATTATGTCGCCCATAAAACAAGAAAGAAGCAGATTTCTCTGCCTCTCCCCAGCGCGCTAATTTTTTTGAAGTTCTCTGGCAGGAGAGCTTTCCTACAAAGAAAAAAACTCCCAAGATTTTTCTTGGGAGTTTCAAGAGGCGTGAGCCGGATTTGAACCGGCGATGACGGTGTTGCAGACCGGGGCCTTACCACTTGGCTATCACGCCATATTTAATTATATGCATTCATTTACTGAATGATGACTCCAACGGGAATCGAACCCGTGTTACCGCCGTGAAAGGGCGATGTCTTAACCGCTTGACCATGGAGCCAAAT